>JAGDBT010000044.1 GCA_017958895.1 Alphaproteobacteria bacterium
GGCCGGAGAGAAACACAGGTTTCAAAATACTAAGTTATTGTTTTAATACATTTTTCACTTCAAAAACTTATCAATGAATGAGTCGTTAATGTTACATAGCAAAGTTATTGATATCTATTCAAATATACTTATTTTTTTCTGATTGACATTTTAAACAAGAATTGTAACATTGGCATTGATACTATGAGAGGATATGCTAAACGGATTTGAAAATCAAAATAATAGAAGAACTTAGAACCAAAGATTTATAAAATAGAATTTATGATACTTCTTTGGAAAGTATAAAAGGTTTAGATGTCAAAACAAGAAGGAAACTTATATTTGATTTGGAGAAAAGTAAAATAATAAAAATTAACCATACAAAACAGATTAATGATGATAATTTTCCTCTTATAATAAGTAGACTGTATTAAATAGCATAAGGATTGAAAATATGAAAAAACTTTTATTTTGTTTATGTTTCCTAATTTATGGTTGTAGTTATGGACATTATGACTATTTTAGAGACCATTCAAAATCCGCTATAAATAAAAATGGATATACTATAGAAATTGATGATAACATTACCAATTATACTTTGTATGTAAACAATAAATCTAAAAATGATATTGAAATTGATTGGAATAGAACATCATTTATAAGGAATGGTCAAACAGATGGTGGATTTATGTTTGAAGGAATTAAATATATAGATAGAAACAATCCTAAAAATCCAACAATCATTATGTCTGGGACAAGTAGAGAGATGAATATCTATCCTAATAACCTAGCATATTTTCAACATAATCAATATGGTGGATGGAAAAATTCTAATATACCTGATGGAGAAAATGGTGTGTATTTAGTATTTAAACAAGGTTCAAAAGAATTCAGAGAAAAATTATTAATTACCAGAACAACAAAATATGTTACTGATAATTAAATTGTTAAATATTTTTCAATACCAATGCCGTTCATCTCTTACAAATTCAATATTTCCAATGCATTTTGAATATTCTTTGGATTAGTGCAGTAGTATAAATTCCTTATTTCATCGGGATTCTTGCCCTTATGTAATAGGTTGTATTCCTTCTAGCGAGTCGGTTAAATCCGTTCATTTTTGATGCCTTGTATTAAAGGGTTGTGTAATACTTGCTATTTCATATTATTTTTGGATAATTGAATAAAAAATGTATCCCAACTTCAATAAGTTAGGATACTTGATGGTAGGGCCGGAGAGAATCGAACTCTCACTCCCGAGGGAACCAGATTTTGAGTCTGGCGCGTCTACCAGTTCCGCCACAACCCCATCGGTTATGGAGTGTAAATACTATATTTATTTTAATCCGTCAACACTTTTTTTATTTATTTTGATAATTTTTAACCATTTTTACTTTTATTTTACACAAAATCATGTTATACTTTCTCGCAGTTTAATCATTCAGAGGCTACATTGGAAAATTTAGAGCATCAGGCAGCAGTTTTTTTTGGTGAAAAGGAATATGACAAAGCCTTGGAAATCTACCAACTTTTGTTTCAGGGAAATCCGAAAAACGAAGGTTATGCCGTTTCTTGCGGAAATTGTTGCGATGCCAAGGGTGACAAAGAAGCCGCTTTAAATTATTATAACGAGGCTCTGCACCTCAACCGTAATTCTGAAGCCGCCCTACTCAACCTCTCTACAATTTATTACGAACTTAATGATTTTGATCGTTCCGAAGAATATGCCCGCAAGGCTCTGAACCTCAATAAAGATAATATCACCGCTTGGCAGAATCTGGCCAATCTGGCCTTTTGTAAGGCCGATTACAATCAAGCCTTGGATTATTATCAAAAAATGTATGATATAAATCCGAACAGTTATCTGGCCATGGTTAATATTGCCAACACCTATTATAATTTGGGTAAATATGTTTCGGCTCTGGAATTTGCAAAAAAAGCCATAACGCGCCATCCTTCCAGTGTTGCCGCACACATTTTGGCCGGCAACATTCTCAATGCCATGGGAAAATATGAAAAATCCATAGACATGTATACGGCGGCTTTGGATTTGGATAATGATAATTCCGAAATATTGTGTTCGTTAAGTGAAGCCTATCACGCCAGCAACGATTGGGAAAATTGTTTGCTTTATACTTGGAAATATCTTAAAAGCGTACCGGAAAAAACTAATGCTTTACACTTAAATTTCGGCTATCTGCTATATGAATGTTTCTCGGAAAAAAGTGAAGAACTGGCTCAAAAATACGCAGCAAAATGGTTAAAACTGTTTTCTGATAACAAAATAGCCGAACACATGGCAAATGCCATCTTAAAAAGCAATCGTTTGCAAGGCTCGGATAATGAGTTCATTAAAGAAACTTTTGATGCTTTTGCTCCGGATTTTGAAAAAACTTTGGCAGATTTGGAATATCAGGCTCCGAAGTTGGTTTATGACACCTTGAAAAAATATTTGAAAACTTCCCTGTTTACCAAGTGCTTTATTTTAGATTTGGGATGCGGCACCGGTTTGTGCGGTGAACAATTGAAGAATCTGGCTGTCAATCGCAAATTGATTGGTGTTGATTTATCGGAAAAGATGTTGGAAATAGCCGAGAAGAAAGGAATTTACAACAAACTTGTCAATGATGATTTATGCCATTATCTGGAAAACAGCGAATATTTTTATCAGGTTATAGCCGCTTCCGATGTTTTGACCTATTTCGGTGATTTGACCAAGGTATTTGTTCGCGTTTCCCGTTGTTTGCTGCCTGAAGGATTGTTTGCTTTCACTTTTTCTGAAAATGAGGAAAATAATTCTGATTTCTTCTTAATGCCGAGCGGACGCTTTGTACATTCGCCCTCCTACATTGAAAGAGCCTTAAAAAGCTCCGGTTTGCAGATTATTTCCAGTGAAAGACACGTTCTGCGCAACGAGGCGGAAATCCCTGTTTACGGCTATATCATCATAGCAAAGAAACCGGAATTGGCCAAGCAAATTAACTCCTGAAACAAGGCTCTGCCATGAAAAAAATTTTTCTGCTGTGTATCATAATTTTATGTTGTGGCATGGTCGATTCCGCCTTAGCGTCTTCTCAGGCTTTGCATCTGGCAGTTTCTGCTCCGGATTCGCCGCAAATTACCAAATATAAATTGGTGGAATATCTGACCAAATCTGCCGACAGCGACTACCAAAAACTTGAAAATATCGCCTATTGGATTGCCACCCATATTGCTTATGATGATTATAAATACAACGGCTCGGTAAATTTTAAAGAAGCAAAATATCAATATGATACTTTCAAATATCGCACCGGAATTTGCACCGATTTTGCCAATTTATTCAAAGATCTTGCCGATATTGCCAATATCTCCGGAGTTGAGGTGGTTGGCGGATATGTTGTCAAAACCGATAGAATAAAACGTTCTTATAAACGCAAAGAAATACCGGAGGTCGGTCATGCCTGGAATAAAGTTACTTTGGACGGGCGAAAATTCTTTGTTGACACTACTTATATGTCACACACTTTCTTAAGGGATGGCACTTCAAGAAAAATATCTTCTTTCAACCATAAAATTGATGTTAAAAGCAATAAGCGCAAACATACGGTTAATACTGAAGTTAACGACTTTTATTTTGATTTCACCCCCAAAAAAGAACTAAAAAAATACAATCGCATTCATCTGTTGGATAAATACGTTAAATAGCCTTTAGCTCACAAAAGAAAAGAGGGTAACTTTCGCTACCCTCTAAACTCTTTTTCAGAAAATTTACCAGAATTTAAGTAAATTACATCGGCTGTTGGCTAACCAAAGCCGGGGTTCCGCAATTTCCATCACTGCAAACTTCATCGCGGTTATACGGACGAGTTTCATATGCAGTAGATTCAAATGTACGTGGTTCATATACCGTGCGGTAAGTTGTGTTCTTATAAACAACCTTTACCGGTGTTCTTACGGTATATTCTTTAGCTTGGCAACCACCGCAAGTAGAAGCAGGAGCCGGTTGATAAGCTACTTGTTGTACAGGAGCAGGTTTCGGCTGTTCAGCCACAACCGCACGACCACATCCGCCACGGGCATAACGATAGTTACGATTTTCGTTTGCATCATCGCTGGCGCAAGCCGTCAAGCCGGCGGTCAAAACCAACACTGATAAATAAAATAAGTTTTTCATAAATACCTCCAGTTTATTTCCTGAAAAATTTTGGATCTTCATAACTCTGATTTTATTATTAACAGATTTTTAATAATTTGTTAAGTATTTTTTTACTTTTTCTTAAATTTTATACAAAAAAAGTGCATTTTAAGGTGTTTTAGACAAAAATATCAATAATTTTAATTATTCTTACATGTTTTCATTTTACTTGTTTAATGCAACATAAATGTTTGTTTTTATTAAATATTATTCAAAATACCCGATTCGCTTTTTCTGCCTTTATTGCATATATTAAGCAATAATAAAAAATCAAGTTATTAACAATTTTAATTTATTCGAAATTTTTCAGTTCTTCAGCGGTTAAATCAACCTGTTTTCCATCAATTATAACATACCCTTTTACGGCATGTCCGTTGTCATAATCGATTTCCATAAACACATTACCCTTTTCATCATAGCTTTCCTGCTTTCCCGAAAGAACACCTTCTTTATAGTTCAGCTTTTCATGTATTTTGCCGTCAGGATAATAACGTACCATAGCTCCATCCAACAGGCCTTTACTAAAATTACACTCTGCGGATAAAACATCATTTTCATCATAAAACTTACCTTCCCCGTTCGGCATGCCGTTCTTACTTTCGACTTCCATTTTTACCGAACCGTTAGGATAATACATTCTGTAAATACCGCTGATCGGATTTTCTTCTATATCATAAACCACGCCTTCAATGACCATGGTGTTATTTTCATTGTAAATAACATTTTTCTCTTCCGCCCGGCAACCGAACAAAAGACATACGCTCCAAACCAACAAAAAACACTTTCTCATCAGTCCCCTCTGTATAGAAACAATGTTAATCGTTGTGATTATCGCACATAATTTATGAAGAATTTCCTAAACTCTCTTTTTTGAGTTCATAAAAAACCCATCAACGCAATTATATTATTGCAAATTTTGGTAATCAGAGTTGAATATCTCAATATATGAAGGCGGTTTTTCAGCCAAATCACTTTCTTTTTCGGGTTTTTCTCCGGCGGCTTTAAGCACGGCAGCCGCAAATTCTTTTTTTGCTAAATAAATTAAAAACAGAGGTCTTTCCAGTTTCAACTTCCCCATAACCTCTTCCAGTGCCTCAAAACTTTCGTAAATAGTTCCGGCAAAAATCAGGCTGTCTTCTAATTTTACTCTTTCGCTTTCTCTTATTTTCTGCATTTTTACCTCGCAAAAAAAACACTTGTGTCACGAGGCTTTAGATAATATTTGCCTTACATTAATAAATATAACATTTGGTACAACTTGAAATTCTCACATAAATATATATCTTTTGCCCTTTTTATCCTGCATTTTTATATTTCCCTTGGGCAAAACATATATATCTCTGTTCCATCCTTCAATCAGTTCGCTGATACCGATGCTGTCGGAAACAAAATTGCCGGTACTTCTTTTTCTGTATAGATCATAAAAAATAAAATCAGCGACATTTCTTTGTTGCATTTTACTCTCCTTAATGCCGATATAGGCATTTTTTCGGCGGATAAAAGTCATATAGAACTAAAGTATATAGCTATAAGTGCAAAAATTATCTTGACGCAAAAATTTATATCCCCTTGACTTTTGTTAAATTAAAGATAGAATTATTAAATAAAAACAAGGAGTGCTAGAATGAAGATTTTATCTTATTTTATTGTCGTAACGGCATTAATTATCGGGTTTTCGGCTCAGGCTCGTCGCATAGAATACGGTTATAATGCTCAAGGTGATTATGTACCAAAGAGAATCGGTAATGAAAACATAGATTACGGTTACAATGCTCAAGGCAATTATGTACCGAAAAAAATCGGCAATCGCAACATAGAATACGGCTACAATGCCCAAGGCGATTATGTGCCGAAAAAAATCGGTAATGAAAAGATTGATTACGGTTATAATGCCCAAGGTAACTATGTGCCGAAAAAAATCGGTAACCGCGATATAGATTACGGTTATAATGCCCAAGGTGATTATGTACCGAAAAGAATCGGCAAGCAAAACATAGATTACGGATATAATCCGCAAGGCGATTACGTACCGGTCGGTTTTTCCGATTATTGATTAAAGTTTTTTCCACACCGTTTTTGCATAAAACCCGAATTTCTTTGATTTTCGAACACGCTTGACTATTGTCAGGCATCACAATTTATTCGTAAAACTAATATTTTTTTTATATTTTGCCGCTATATATATAGTGGGGAGATATAATATGAAAAAAATCATCGTTGCGATTATCACGGCTCTGACTTTATGCTTTTCCGCCTTAAAATCGGAGGCCGGAAACATTAAATCAACCGACAATTCTTCCGTCGAAATCTTCTATGACGGAGCACAAGATTTTATTGCCCGTTTTACCCTAAAGCCCGATTGGCACATATATTGGAAAAATCCGGGAGAAATAGGTCTTCCAACCCTTACTAAAGTCAGCGACGCCGATTTGCATATCTTAAACCAATCCGTACCGCAAGTCAGAATGGCTTATGATATTATGCGCGAATATATTTATGAGCAAACCGCTTATTTTTCTCTGCGTATCACAAACGCCTCGCCGCAAGCCGAACTGATTTTTGAATTTGTGGAATGCAATGATGAATGCAAACCGGAAAAACTTTCTTTTCCGCTCAGTGAAATCAGGCCTACGGAAAAAACTCTTTGGGAACAAATTGTTTCAGCCGCCGATAGAACTTTTCCGCAGACCTTGGAAACCGACATATTGCCGCCTTACAATGATATCAACTTACCGTTATCGGCACACGGTGAAATATTTTTTATACCCTCCACACGTGATTTGATTGATGAAAGCCAAATAAACATCACCGATAAAAACAACAATCTCCGCATTCATTGGCAAAACAATACCGAGCAACCTCTGCAAGAGGCCTTACTTATAACCCCGGAAAAGCCTTATTTGCTGAAAATAAATTATAAGGATACTTCTTGGAAAACTCTGCTTTATATCATATTTTTAGCCTTTTTGGGCGGTATAATCCTCAATGCCATGCCTTGTGTTTTTCCGATATTGAGTTTGAAGATATTTTCTCTTCTTAAATCTCGTCACCGGCCTTTCAAGCCTTATTTAGCGGCACTCTCATATACTTGCGGTGTTCTGTTTTCTTTTTTGATTTTAACCGCCTGCCTGATATGGCTGAAAAAGCACGGAGAAAGCGCCGGTTGGGGATTCCAACTTCAATCTCCTTGGTTTGTCGGAATTATGGCGGCAATATTTTTAATTATATTCCTTTTTATGACCGACCTGTTACATTTCCCAAATATTGCCCGACAAAAGCTTCACAAAGCAGCGGCCTTAAATAATTTTACCACCGGCTTTTTCGCTGTTTTAATTGCCAGCCCGTGCACCGGTCCTTTCATGGGGGCGGCAATCGGTTATGCCTTATTGCTTCAACCGTTGCAAATTTTTCTGGTTTTCACTTCTTTGGCTCTCGGATATGCGCTTCCTTATGCACTTATTGAAATGTTTCCGCAAACCTTGCGGCGCGTCTTGCCTAAACCGGGCCACTGGATGCATACCTTAAAGATAATCCTATCAATACCGATTCTCTTAACTTTTTTCTGGCTCTCATCGGTTCTTTACATACAGCTTTCTCATTGCTCTGCCACCGATACCACCGCCTCCGAATTGGTTTGGCAACCTTACGATGCCCGACAAATAGCCGAGCTCAACACTCAAAAAGAAAATATATTTGTGGATTTTACCGCCGATTGGTGTTTGACCTGCAAATTTAACCATGCGGTTATGATAAACACCAAACGTTTTAAAAATTTTGTTAAGAAAAATCATGTTCACTTATTTATGGCAGATTTGACCGAGGATAATGAAATTTACAATGCCGCTCTCAATTATTACGGACGCGACAGTATTCCGCTGTATATATACTATAAAAACGGCAATTACCGTATTCTGCCGCTGTTTTTCAGTATTAAAAGTTTGGAAGAAGATTAATCAAAATCTTTTGTATCGTCTTTATCAATAATAATAAATTCATTGTCGCCGATAACATTGAGAACCGCTCTGGCTCTCTCGTCCAACAAATCCAAATCTAAGCTGTTTGAAGACAATAAACTGACCTTTTGTTCAAGTTCGTTGCGGCGGCGATTATAGTTATCGCTCATTTTCTTGGCTTCCGCAACCTGATTGCGTAACGACAAATATTTCAGCAATCCCCTATCGCCTCGGATTGCAAAATAGGTAAAGTATGAACACAACAACATCAATATAACCAAAACTGCAGAACTTTTGCTCTTAGTAACGATATATGACCACATTTGCTAATTCACCCAATTAAATTTTACGAGTCCATACGAACATATTTTTATTAAAAAATAGTTATAATAAAGCGCTTAATAAAAATTTTCTCCGTTAGCAATAAATTTTGTGGCTCTGGCATCTATCAATTTGCCGTCTTTCAAGCTTACTTCCCTATCCATTTTATGAGCCAAATCAATATTATGGGTTGCGATAAGCGCCGACAAGCCCGTTTCTTTGACTACTTCCAACAAAGTCAAAAACACATTATCTGAAGTATTCGGATCCAAGTTACCGGTCGGTTCATCGGCCAAAAGCAATTTCGGAGTATTTGCCAAAGCTCTGGCAATAGCGACTCTTTGTTGTTCGCCGCCCGAAAGCTCAGCCGGACGATGATGTTCTCTTTCATCCAAACCCAACCGATGCAACAACCATTTTGCTTTTTCCTCAGCCGCCTTATATTTAACACCGGCTATAAGTTGCGGCAAAATTACATTTTCCATGGCATCGAAATCCGGCAACAAATTGTGATATTGATAAACAAACCCCAGATAATCACGTCTGAAAGCAGTACGCAAGCCGTCATTGGCATCACGGCAAGATTCGCCGTTAATGAATATATCGCCGGAGGTCGGCTCTTCCAAAAGTCCAGCTATTTGTAACAATGTCGATTTTCCGGAACCGGATGGCCCTATAAGCGCCACAATTTCTTTGGGTTTAATCTCCAGATTAACATCTTTCAAAACCTGCAAAGTTTCATTTCCCTGTCGAAAGGTCTTGCTTATATTTTTCAAACACAAAGTTGTTTCTTTTTTATTCATAACGCAAAGCCTCCGCCGGATCAAATTTTGAAGCACGATAAGCCGGATAAATGGTTGCCAGGAAGCACAGTACCAATGTAACAATCACCACGCATAAAACTTCGGCATTATCTACTTTGGCAGGCAACTGCGACAAGAAATAAATCTCCGGAGAAAATAAATCTCTTCCCGAAATATTTTGCAAAAATTGGCGGATACTTTCAATATTGTGGCAAAACAGCAATCCCAACACCACTCCGATAATTGTGCCCACAATGCCGATAAAAGCACCATCCATGAAAAATATGCGCATAATTGGTCCTCTGGTAGCCCCCATCGTACGCAAAACCGCAACATCGCGTCCCTTATCCTTTACCAACATAATCAAACCTGTAATGATGTTAAAGGCTGCCACCAAAATAATCAAAGTCAAAATCAGGAACATAACATTACGTTCAACATCGATTGCGTTAAAGAAGGCCGAATTTGTCTGTTTCCAATCATAAACATAGGCATCCAAAGAAACGCTTTTTTCAAGAACTGCTCTGGTCTTTTCCAAAGATTTATCGTCTTTCAGGCTTACATCTATAACCGAAACGGCATCTTTCAGGCCGAAATATTTTTGTGCCGCTTCCAAAGGCATAAACACATAGTTCGCATCATATTCAAACATTCCCATATGGAAAGTTCCGATAACCGGATAAGACTTAATTCTCGGCACCGAACCGAAAGCCGTTACCTTGCCGTTCGGCGAAATCAAAGTAATTTCATCTCCCACATAAACTCCGAGTTTGTGAGCCAACTTATCACCCAAAACCACGACATCGCCGTTAAATTCATCCATATCAACATCGGAAAAACCATCGCGCATTACTTTTTTCTTGAGCAAATCTTCGGTGTTTATACCGCGCACCATAGCACCTTCCGCCCCTCGTGAAGCAGACACCAATAATTGCTTTTCAATCAACGGTAAAGCCATTTTTATACCGTCAATACCTTGAATTTCCTGCACGGCTTTTTTATAATTATTGAAAGAAAAATCCGGAGATGCCACGATGGATATATGCCCGTTTATACCCAAAATTCGATTTAACAATTCCGCCTTAAAACCGTTCATTACCGACATTACTATAATCAAAGTGGCAACACCTAAGGCAATACCGGTAAAAGCAAAACCGGTAATAACGGAAATAAACCCCTCTTTACGTTTGGCACGCAAATAGCGCCATGCGGTCATTCGTTCAAATTTTGAAAACAAAACCATTCTCCTCTGTTCTTATTGGAAGATATAAGCAAAACCGCTTTTTTGCAACTGCGAACGGCCGGATATACACAAAACAATCACATTCCGATACGTTGATTCAATTTCAAAATTTTGATGATTGAGAAGATGGTATAAAATTCCTCAAAAACCAAATCAATTTTGCTCTTATTCAAATTAGTCCGACAGAATGAATTAGCCTCAAACATATTTTGCCTGGTCGGAATGGCAATCAACAGACAACTTTTATCGAAACAGAACTGTATGTGTTTGCCGGCAAAAAGTTTCATCAACTGCAACATTCTTTCCATAAAGGCCGTAGTAAGCAAATATCTGGCCTCTATCTGGTCATCGGAATAGACTTCAAAAAATTTTTCAAAACGCAAGTCTTCTAACTTTACGTTCTCCAATCCCTCAAATTTTTTCAAGGCATACAATCCGTTAAAAACACCCAAATCCGTAAGCACCAGCGTTTTGCCCTTAAACGACTTATTCATTTCCAACAAAATACAAACACCCGCAAAAACATCTTTTTTGATTTTGTTATTTTTCATATCGGTTTTTACATGTTGCAATCGCTCTTCGGCAATCGATATTTTTACCTCATCATAACTTCCGCAGAAAAAATCGTCGCTTTCATGAGTATTATATTCGCCGAAAATCCCGCTTGTCCGCAAAAGATTATCGGGCAATTTTCCGCCGAGTTCATAACGAAAAGAGCCGAAAAAATTGGCAAATTCCGGCATAATCTGCGGTTTAACTTTTTTGCGATACAAATAAATCGGCCCGATAAAAAATATCAGCAATAAGGCCGACAAACCCAAAATAACGCCTATTACGGCATCGTTCTCCGCTTGTTGCGTGGTCAAAATATAATACAAAACACACGGATAAAAAAGCACCGCCATAACAAGCAACAGTTCGAAATACCTGAAATAGCGATGTCTTTCTTTTTCATTTTCCCGCAGAATCGGCAACAGTTTATGTTCATAATAAACATCAAACTTTTGTTTTAAGAGTTTATATTCCTCATCACCGACCATTATTCCGCCCACAAGCCGTTCACCAGTTGTATAAACATGAGGGTTTGTTCAAATTCGGAATTGAGTTGCTTAAATTTATTCAAATCTACTTTATTGCTCCACAGTTTTTGATCATCAAAATAAAGTGAGCTGCCCTCAAAATAAAGCCTTATTATATTGTTGCAAATTTCAATATACAAATTATGCGCCTTAAACACATCTTTCATATCCAAAACGCGTTCCAAAAACAAATCTTCCAAAATGCGCACCGAAACTTCCGCATCATCGGAAAATATGTTAAAATAATTGGCCGCCGGAACCTGAATTTTATCATTTATGCATTCCAATTCAGCGTATTTATTTTTGCGATAAAAACCTTTTTTATCAAACAACAAAGTCGTAGAAACAAAATTCTGCGGAAAAGTCAGATAAACAACCACTCCCGAAGAAACCGTCTTATTTTTGGCATTAAGATAAGCCGTATCTCTTATTTCCGTCTTAACCCCCTCAAAAGTTCCTTCAACGCAATGCGCTGATTTTACTCCGTCATGTGCCGGAATAATCGGCGAATGAACCAATTTTACTTCTTTATTTTCCTGGTGTTTCCAGATTCCGTAATAATTTATGAAACGTTCAAAAATATTATGTTTTTTCTGCCGGCGATACATAAATATCGGAATATACACAAACGATAAAGCCACCACCCCGAACAAAATCAGTTGTTCATAATTAGGTGTGGTTTTGTGCATTTGCGCATAAAAGAAAGCGCTCAAAACATCAACACCCACAATAAAAAGTATGGTCAGCAGATAAGTCCAAAATTTGCCGCAATATTTATCCTTAAGCTGATTATTTTCCTCAATCAACGGCAATACTTCGTTTTTCAGATATTCTTCAAAACCTTCCGCACCGGTTGTTTGTTCTTCCATAAATATACTCCCGTGTATTATTTGAAATAGTCCCGACTGTCTATCGGTTTTCTCTCGGCTTCCGCCGCCTCAAAGAACGGATAATCCTGATATTTTATGGCTAACATACTTGCCACCATACTGCTCGGAAAAATCTCGGTCATATTCTTCAATTCATTAACATTGGCATTATAAAATCTGCGAGCCGCCGCAATATGTTCCTCAACCTCATTCATACTCTGCATAGCGGTAATCATGGTCTGATTAGATTTCAAATCCGGATAATTTTCCAAAGAAACCTTAAATTCCTGCAGTTTCTGACTGAGAATTTCTTCCAGTTTCATTTTTTCTTTCGGATTGGCGGCAAAAGTATTTTCCATGGCCTTGGTTCTGATTTCCGCCAACTGCGTCATTAACGATTTTTCATGTTCCATAAATTTTGCGGCCATGTGAAGCATATTAGGAATCAAATCATAACGTTTTTTAAGCTGCACATCAATGTCGCCCATAGATTCCTGAACTTTATTGCGAACTTTGATAATTTTAACGTAAATTGCATAAAAGATTACCGCCACAACGGCAATTATCAACAACAAGATTTGCATAGCCATTCTCCTTTTTTAGCCTTCTTTCCGACATCTCTTACTATGTATAAGATTATAAATAGAAAATGTAAAGAAAACTATTGCTTAAATGAACAATATATGTTAAATTATAGACAAAGAAAGGAGTTTTTTATGGCAAGAGGAACGAGCCCTCATTTACAAAAGTTGCTTGACCGGCAGAACGAGCTGACCGGCTACGATGCGTTTGTAAAAAGCCTGCCGGCCGCAAGAACTCCTGAAGCGCGTATAAATCAAGCCGATCCTATGCGTTTGCAATTAAAAGTTAATCAAAATACGAATCAACGTGATGAAAGAATGTTGCAGGAATTTCAGCAACATGTTCGTTTTCGTACCGGTTATCATTTAGAGCGCGGGCAACGTGTTCGCGGTTAGTAGTTTGAGTTTATTCATAACTCACAACTAAAATTCACCAGACACATAAAAAAAACTTGCAAAACAAAATATTTTGTTTTATACAGGTTGTGATTTGACGATGCGTGCATAGCTCAGCTGGCTAGAGCAACTGACTCTTAATCAGTGGGTCCAGGGTTCGAATCCCTGTGCGCGTACCAATAAAAGAAGCCGCCTTTCAAGGCGGTTTTTTTTGCGCGCGGGATACGAACCCTGGAGAAAAGGGTTCGACTACAAGCGAAAGGCACACGGAAGTGTGCCGGTCGGCATTGCCGATGAGCGCAGTGAACGTAACGAAGTGGAGTAATCCCTCAAGCGCGTACCAATAAAAAAGCCGCCTTTCAATGCGGTTTTTTTTGCGCGCGGGATATTTTTTATCATTATTTGATTTTTATGTCATACTCGGGCTGGTCCCGAGTATCCATTAAACCCTCGGAATAAATCCGAGGGTGACAGAATATTAAAAATAAATCCTACTATAACAGAATAAAAACAAAAAAAAAACCACGTTTTTGAAACGTGATTCTTTTAAAACTAGCTACAATGACTATATTTCACCTCTTTCACGACGCCAACGCCTATAAGCGTAATCCGTCATATCATCCGGATCTCTCTCATCGTCGTTATACACAAAAGGTCCTCCCCCGCCTTCTATCTCAAACAATAGAGGGTAAGAAAAGGGAGATGACGGAATAATCATTATCCTACTCTTTTCGGCAGCACTCTTATTCTGCATACCGCTAACCAGAATACCTGCATTCTGCTGATTCAATAATTTTCTCATACGCGCAAAATTATAAGTTTATCAATGGCTATATGTTACCTCACACGCCCTTATGTGTCAACATAAAAAAAACTATCCTATTCCCGTGCGATAATGGCTACGCGTAACCGCCATTGCCAAAGCATCAGCCGAGTCATTATTCTTCGGCTGGCACCCCGGAAGCAATATCTTTATCATCGTTTCAACCTGCTTTTTATCGGCATGCCCCACACCGACCAAAGCCTTTTTAACTTTATTGGCGTCAAATTCAAACAGCGGTATTCCATAATGACCGGCCGCCAAAATAACCACTCCGCGCGCCATACTTAATTTCAAAGACGATTCCGGATTTTTATTCAAAAAAGTCTTTTCAATGGCCGCCTCTTGCGGTTTATACAATTCAATAACTTCGCTTAAGGTCTTAAATATCAGGTCTAATCTTTCCTCTATCGGCATTTTGGCATCGGTTGGAATAAAACCGTCCGCAATATACTGCAGACGGTTTCCGTTTACTTCCACAATTCCCCAACCCGTTGAGGATAAACTCGGATCAAGCCCTATTATGCGCATAGCCTATTCTTCTGCCAACTTAGCCATAATTTCATCGGATATTTCCGCATTATGATAAACATGCTGAACATCTTCATCATCTTCCAAAGCATCAATAAAGTCCAAGAACTTGCGGGCCGTATCAATATCCGTAATTTCACTCTTAACCACCGGTTTCCAATCCAAACGTGAAGCCGAAGGAGTACCGTATTTAGCTTCCAAAGCCGATGTTACCGCTGACAAATCATCAGGCAAAGTCTCAATTTCGTGATTTTCTTCATCAGATACCACATCATTGGCTCCCGCTTCCAAAGCCGCTTCAAACATTTCGTCACTGCCTGCCGTGCTCGCCGGATATTGAATGTAACCTATACGTTCAAAGTTAAATAACACCGAGCCGCTTTCGCCCATAACACCGCCGCGCTTACCGAAAATCGTGCGCACATTACCGGCCGTACGATTCTTATTGTCCGTCAATGCTTCCACAATAACCGAAATTTTGGTCGGCGAAAATCCTTCGTAACGCATAGAAACGAAATCTGCCCCGCCGGCAACCGTCGTTGCCTTGGCAATTGCCCGTTCAATATTATCTTTCGGCATACTCTCGGCTCTGGCTGCTTGAATTGCTAAACGCAAGCGCGGATTCTTGTCAGGTTCCGGCAATCCGCTTTTGGCTGCCACGGTAATTTCACGGGCTAATTTTGCAAAAACTCTGGCCTTCTTGGCATCTTGAGCACCTTTTCTGTACATAATATTCTTAAATTGTGAATCTCCTGACATCTTATATTCTCCTAGTTACAAACTTTTATGCGCTTTTTATAACGTAATTTTTTATATTTTTTCAAGTTTTTTTTCGTTAAAAACACAGTTTTATGAATCATCTTCCGCCAACTCGGTAACCGTAAGCATAAAGGCCGGGGTGTTGCGACCGAAAGTATGATACTTTTTCACCAAACTCATCGCTTCCGTATCATACGAATTATCCCGCTTTTTAATAGGCTTTTTCTCGGCACTTTTTTTGCCTCTCGGTTTTTCCTCTGTTTTTTCCGTTGTTGCGGAAACCTCTTCAGTAGCCGGCGTTATCTCTTCGTTTTGTACGGCTTCCAGCTCTTTATCTTTATTGATTTTAATTTCCGCCGGTGTTTGCAAAATCTTATCCAAAATACTCTGGGTTTCTTTGGAACGGCGATTCGTAAACACGATATTTTGTTTATCGACCGGCAAAACCTCTAAAATTTTCTCCAGATTTTCAAGTTGATGCATCTTTTTAATCAAATTTATATCATCAACAACCAAAATATCAATTTGCGACAAATCTATCTTTTCTTCATTAAGCAAATCCATCAGCAACTTAGGCGAAGCAATAATAACATTTGCTTCATCATCAATGTTTTCCTGTTCTTCCGTAACCGTGCTTTCGCTTATTTCATGATATTTATTAAACACGGCAAATCTGTCCGAAACCGCAACCGATTGCTGTGAACCGGCCGTTATAATCAAAATATTTTTCGCACTTTTGCGTGAAATAATATCAATCAACGGAAAAACATAAGAACAGGTTTTTCCGCACCCCGAAGGAGCTATTGTAAACACATCTTTTCCCGCTAAAATAGACGGGATAACATCTGCCTGAACCGTTGTAGGTCCCGCGATTCCGGCCTCTTTAATTGCTTTTATGGTTTTTTCGCTTAAACCTAATTCTGCAAAATCCATTTTTACCTCTTATATTTCTGGAAGTGATACTTTTGTTTGTTTGTCCGGAGATACCGGCGTCTGATTGCTTCGGTTAATCATCTTTCCCGCCAACAAATCCTTAATTTCGTCACCGGAAAGCGTTTCATATTCAATCAACGCCTTCGCTAAAGTTTCTAATTCGTTATCATATTTTTTCAAAATTCCGCTGGCTTTCTCGTGTGCTTCGGTCAGAAAACGTTTAATTTCGGCATCAACCAAGCGCGCCGTTTCTTCACTCATGTTTTTATTTTGCGTAACCGCTCTGCCCAAAAACACCTCATTGGAATTTTCGGCATAAAGCACCGGCCCGAGCAAATCGCTCATTCCCCATTCCGTCACCATCGAACGAGCCAAATTGGTGGCGGCGGCAATATCAGCCGAAGCTCCGGACGTAACTTTATCATAACCGAATTTCAATTCTTCACTGGCCCGACCGCCCATACAAATAATCAAACGAGAGAGCATTTTGGCACGCGTATAAGAATATTGATCTTTCTCCGGCAACTGTTGCACCATACCCAAAGCACGTCCTCTCGGAATAATCGTGGCTTTGTGAATCGGATCGGTTTCCGGCACATGCAAAGAACAAATAGCGTGTCCGGCTTCATGATAAGCCGTCAGTCTTTTCTCTTCTTCGTCCATCGCCATTGATTTGCGTTCGTTGCCCATAAGGACTTTATCTTTAGCATTATCAAACTCCAAAGCCGTAACTTTTCGTTTGTTGCGACGAGCCGCCAACAAAGCCGCCTCATTCACCAAATTAGCCAAATCAGCACCGGAAAAGCCCGGAGTACCGCGGGCGATAACCGATAAATCAACATCTTTAGCCAACGGCACCTTGCGCGCATGAACATGCAAAATTTCTTCTCTGCCTTTAATATCCGGATTGCTGACTACAACCTGTCTGTCAAAGCGCCCCGGACGCAATAATGCCGGATCCAAAACATCCGGACGGTTGGTGGCCGCAATTAAAATCACATTTTCATTAGGCTCAAAACCATCCATTTCCACCAACAATTGGTTTAAGGTTTGCTCACGTTCATCATTTCCGCCGCCCAAACCGGCACCGCGATGACGTCCTACGGCATCAATTTCATCAATAAACAAAATACACGGCGCATTCTTTTTGGCTTGCTCAAACATATCGCGTACTCGTGAAGCACCTACGCCGACAAACATCTCCACAAAATCCGAACCGGATATGGAGAAAAACGGCACATTGGCTTCTCCGGCCACAGCTTTTGCCAACAAAGTTTTACCGGTTCCCGGAGGACCGACCAACAGAACGCCCTTCGGAATTTTGCCGCCCAAACGTTGAAATTTTTGCGGATCTTTCAGAAAATCAATAATCTCTTCTAATTCCTGCTTAGATTCGTCAGCACCTGCCACATCGGCAAAGGTAACTTTCTTATTGTTTTCAATCAAACGGGCACGAGATTTACCGAAACTCAAAGCTTTGTTGTTGCCGGCACTTGCCTGACGCATAAAAAACACCCATACCCCGATTAACAATATCATCGGGAACCACGAAATCAAAATGCTCCAAAAAGTTTCGCCGGAAGTATCTTGCGGATGAGCATCTATTCTGACATTATTTTCCAAAAGCGTATCAACCGTCGTCGGACTGTATGGTGCATAAGTCATAAAACGATTGCCGTCCGTCGTAACTCCGCTGATTTCGGCTCCGCTTATAGAAACATTTGCCACCTGCTTTTCCTTAACTTTATTCATAAATTCCGAAAAAGCTACTTTTTCATAACCGGCGGAAATTTTCTTGTTTTCCATATAACTGAAAACAGAAGTTAAAACCACAAAAGCCACAATCCATATAAGAGCGTTTTTTCCAAACTTCATTTAAATATCCAATCTCACAATACCCGAAATTAACCTTATTTTAATACATATATAAGGCGCAAAATCACAAAACACAAGCTTTTTTATCAGTTAATCCCTAACAGAGTTGTTTTCAAAAGCCCTACGATGTCAGCTTATAATTTCTGGATTTAAAAATTCCGTTTTCATAACCTTGTATCGTTTTATCATAATCCGCCGTTTCAAGCCTTTTCAGGGCCAGCGCCACATATTTGCGTTCGCGTTCAATTCCCAAATAACGTCTTTGCAGTTTTTTGGCGGTTACCGCCGTTGTTCCCGAGCCTAAAAAAGGATCAAACACCATATCGCCGATATTGCTTGATGCCAAAATAAGCTTGGCAATCAACTTTTCCGGTTTTTGAGTGGGATGATCGGTATTTTCTGCCATTGACCAAAACGGAACTGTTATATCGGTCCAGATATTTGAAGGAGCGGTGTAGCGAATTTTTTTGCCGTTTTCATCTGCCCAATCTTTCGGCTTACCGTTTACATCACGATAAGGCGCCACAACCTTTTTTTGCACCTTTACCGCTTCCATATTGAAAGTATATTTATTGGACTTGGTAAAAAACCAAATATCTTCCAGACAATTTTTCCAATTATCACTCGCCGCGCGCCCTTTTTCTCTTTCCCATGAAATACGATTTTGCACAATAAAATATTTGCACGCAACTTCCGGTATCAATAGCGAACTCTGCCAATCCGAGCAAATATATATACTGCCCTCGGATTTCAAAATTCTCCCAAGCTTTGCAAGCCACTTATCCAACCATTTTTTATAGGTTTCCGCATCAGTCTGCCGAAAAATATTTTTACCGAACAACTTGGTCAGATTGTACGGCGGGTCAACAACAATTAAATCCGCAAAATTATCCGGAATATAATTAAGTGCCCGAAAAGTATCTTGCCAAATCACCTTATTTTCAAGGTTCACACCTTTATTGTGCGCTGAAAGTTTTATCGACCGAGCGACATATGAATTCTCTTCTTTTTCAGTTAACCTGATGGTTTTGTTGCGCTCGGTGTTTTTTTTTATCACTGTTCTTCCCCAAAACCGGCATTTACCAAATTTTCAATTGCTTCCAAGGCTCTTTCGGCATCTGCCCCTTCTGCCCTTACCTTTATTACCGAACCTTTTGAAGCGGCCAACATCATAAGCCCTAAAATTGAATCACCGTCAACTTCCTGCCCGTCTTTTTCGACTTTCATTTCCACATCGAAATCAACAAGTCTCTTAACAAAGGCGGCGGCTGCCCGCGCATGCAAACCTTTCTGATTGCAAATCGTCAACTCTTTTTCCAAAACACTCATTTGGAAATTCCGTTCAACAGTCGCGAAGCTACATTAATATATTTTTTTCCGGCTTCCTGAGCACAATCGGCACACTCTTGCAAACTCATCTCTTTGCGAGCGGTGGCCAGTTTAATCAACATCGGCAAATTTACTCCGGCTATAACATCAAACTTGCCGTGTTCAATGGTTGACATCGCCAAATTTGAAGGAGTTCCCCCAAACATATCGGTAAGCAACAAAACGCCGTCTCCCGAATCAACTTTTTTGGCTTTATCCAGAATTTCCTTACGGCGGGCATCCATATCGTCATCCGGCCCGATACAAATGCAGGCTACCTGCTCCTGAGGTCCGACAACATGTTGCATTGCCGCCAAAAATTCTTCCGCCAGGCGACCGTGAGTAACAAAAACCAATCCTATCATTTTGACATACCGCCTGTCCAAGTTTTGATTGCCCCGAACGATTCAAGCAACTCGGCCTTGCTTTTAGCGCGGAAAATTTCATCGGCACGTGTACGACGACCATTGAGCATAATATCCTCAACATTTTCAACCGCCACCGCGTACAAACGTTCCACCACATCGCCATGCAATTCAACAATCATAACAACTTCCGATTCGGCCAAAACATCTTTGGTTTCGCTATCTATATTGTCCAAAATTATCGAGCGACGTTCATCACGATGCAACAAAGCGGTTTTCTTGCCGTCAAATTGCAAAATCGGTTCATGCGGCTCACCGTCACGGGCATCAATAAAAATTGCCAATTCTCCGTACTTATTTTCAATGATTTCAAAGAAATCCTGTTTTTCCATCATGGTATAATATTGGTTTTCCATATTTTTTCCCCAATAAATTATTAGAATTTTCCGTTAGTTTAAAACACTTTTTCACAAATGTAAATCTTAACTTTCAGCTTATCTTCCGACTTTATCATTTTTTTTGAGCGACTCTCTTAATAAATCTTTCATCTGCGAAGAATAAGATTTTGTCGGTTTCTTCTTGGTATTATCTTTGTCCTTGCTCATATTTTTCAGCTTAGAGCCCAGACTGGTTTCCCGTTTTATCTCCGAAAGTCTGGCCGTTTGCCCCGATTTTTTCAAAATCAGCTCCGCGGTTTCATTTCCGTTTAATTTTTTCTCGCCCACTTTCTGTACATCATCCATGGTTAACCTGTCAGTCTTTCGGTTATTGGTAACTTCTTTTATTTTCAAAACTCCCTTAACCACATTACCTTCATTATGTTTTTTTACCTCGCCTTTAATCCCCATCTGCTTGGCTATATTTTCACTCATCGCCTTACGTCTTAATTGCGCCGGATTATAAATGGCACCTCTCATTTCGTTCATAAATTCTTTGGTGTTCATTCGTTTCAAATCGGCTTTGCGCAACATCGTATCTACCTGTTCCAAAGCATTCTGTTTGCCGGCATTTTCTTCGTGTCTGGTAATTTCTATGCGCGTATTCTGCAAAATTTGCGTTCTTTCTTCGGCCGTAAGAGCATTTATCAGCGAATTATCCGCATTTGATGCGTCTTTTTGATTGATTTGCAATTCCCTTAATGAACGAATGGCATCTTCATCCATCCACTCTTCTTCATCCTCATCATGAGAATCCAAAATCTTTTTCTTAGGTTTCTTGAGTTTCACCGGCAATTCGCTTATTTTTTTCTTACCTTTTTCAGCCTGATACTGATTTGCCTCATTTACGTTTATTTTAAGGGTAAGACGCTCGCTGTCATCAAAACCTTTTTTATCGGTTTTAACCGGAGCGGTCTTTTTTTCTTCATTTTCCGATAATTTTTCTTCTGTCATTTTATACCCTGTTCTATCTTATTGAATATGTAATCATCAAAGAACCGTCATAAAAAATCAACGGTCTGACCGAAATGCTTGTACCGTCATCGCGTGAAAGATTGAACTTCCGTCCCTCGGTTATGTTAGCCAACATATTGGCCTTAAAATTAATCCAATTTTCAACATTCGCGAAAAATGTCTTTTGATACGATATAATCTTATCCAATTTCGGCTCATCCTGAAGCTTTTCCGCCTCAAGATTCCAAAGTTTCAAGTAGGACTGATTATGAAATTTAAGTCTTCTGTTTGCCCCGAAAATAATCACGGCATCATTTAAATTATCAAGTATTTCCTGCTGCATGGAAGTCAAATCATTCAAACGTCGCATGGTTGCCAAACGATCCGAAACATCTTCAAAAGCAAAAATCACTCCGTTAGGATGCGGTGATCGGAAACGTCTGATAGTTCTACCATCCGGCAAATGCAACAAGTCTTCTTTGGTTTCCAACAAACCGCCGAACACGCTTAATTCGTCTTCCTTATAAGCCTTAAAATCCGGAACCGGCGGCAATATCTTTCGTTCGCGTACGATTTCCAAAAACTGCAAGTAGTTCGGGGCTTTATCCAAAAATTCCGTCTCCAAGCCCCATAAATCGCGAAAAGCGCTGTTATAGAAAAACAAATTCATCTGGTTATCAAAAATTGCAAAAGCCGTGCCTAAAGTTCCCAAAATTTCCAGGTGGCTGTTCTGGTTAAGCTTAAAATTACGTTTTAAGGTTTCAAGTTCCGTATTGTCAACCAAATATCCCACGGTTCCTATTTTATCCAACGAATCGCCTATAGAATAAGGATTTTCCCTCACTTCAAAATTATGTAATTGTCCGTTATAGACAATATTTATATTCTTTCTCTGGCTCTTTTTACGTTTTTGCGCATCTCCGGCTATCTTTCGAGATATATTTTCACCTTTATTGTTGGCAATTTCCACATTCTGGCTTATTACCTCTTCGCGATTTTGCCGCCCGCTGTATTCCAGATATTTTTTATTTACGGCCAGCAAATTCAGGTTTTCATCTCTGAGCCACAGCGGATAATCAAGCCCGTCGGTCATATTTTCCAAAAGTTTGATTTTATATTGTTCCATGGCCTTTTCGTCTTCCAAACCGCTGATTTTTGCCGATTCAGCCGTAACATCGCGAAACCACACCACATCGCAATATAAGTTATTATCCATACCGTTTACCCGATTGCCGTAAACACACATATAACGATGATTGCCTTTCAAGTTTAACATATCTTCAAAGGCTTTTCCCTCTTGTTGCAACAACAACACATATTTTTTCAAGATTCTCGCATCCTCTTTATAGAAGGCCTCACTTATATCATTAAAGGAGGACGCCGTGCCGTTTTTCATTCCCAACATAACCGCCAAACGCCTTGAACACACTTCTTTTATTTCTTTCTGCGAATCTTTTACCTTCTGGTCAGGATATACAAAACAAAAAAATCCGTCTTTTACCGAAAATAACAGCTCGTTGCAACGTTCGCGATCACGTTTGATAAAATATATTTTGCGCCGATACAGATAAATTTTCACCTGCATTGAAGCGATAATGGCAACCATAATCAGCTCCAACACCATACTCACGACTATAACATATTTAAGCAGTTCCGTATCCATAGATTAAATCTTCATAAAAAAATGTTTGCTCTTGCGTTGATTTTATATTATATAAACCACAATAAGCAATTAAATTTTTCAACGGTGGATAATTTTATAGGATAAAAATGTACACACTTGCTTTTGACACAACCGCAAACGCCTGTTCCGTGGCCTTGTTAAACGATACAAACGTAATAGGATTCTATGATGAGGAAATGGAATTCGGGCAAGCAGAAGTTTTAATTCCGCAAATTGAAAAGTTGTTAAACAATGCCGGACTCAAATTTGCCGATATAGGTTTGCTCGGAGTCTGCATCGGGCCTGGTTCGTTTACCGGAGTCCGTTCTTCAATTGCGGCGGCTCGCGCTTTATCTTTGGCCCGTCCGGAAATGAATATTACCGGAGTTACGGCTTTTGAAGGCTATGTGCATTCTTTGGATATGTCCGAACTTTCATCTTTTAATGCCGTAATTATTGAAACCAAACGTGATGATTTTTATTTTCAACTCTTTAACGGCAGATTAGAAAAATTAACCGAACCGCAAGCCTTAAACTATGAGCAAATTATAGACCTTTTGAAAGGTAAACAGGTAACTCTGATCGGCAACGGCGTAGAACGTTTTCTCGACAAACCCAGCGGTCTGGTGTTGCACGCCATCAGAATGGATAAAAGCGTTTCCGTTAAAGATATAGCCGCTTGCGCACTGGAAAAATTCAAAGCCCGCAAGTTAAACTTTCCAAAGCCTTTATATTTAAGGGCTCCCGATGTTTGTGTAAAATCATAAAAATTATCTGGCTATCTCTCAAATAAAAGTGTATTAGTAATAAAAATTCGGTAATTTAATTAATAAGTGAGGATAAAGTGACAAAATCTGAGTTAATTGAAAGAATAGCAGCCAAACTGCCTAACCTGACCTTAAAAGAGGTTGATCGTATCGTTAATGTTATTTTTGAACGTTTGACTGCGGCTTTGGTTTCCGGTGACAGAGTTGAAATTCGCGGATTCGGAGCATTTTCCATTCGCACCAGAAAACCTCGTGTGGCCATTAACCCGAAAAACAAGGTAAAAGTGCAAGTACCGGAAAAAAATATTATTCACTTCAAAACCGGCAAAGAATTGCACAATCGTCTGAACCCGTAATAAATTCAAGGAGGTCGGAATGAAATTTTTACGTTCTCTGATAATTATTCCTCTGGTTATCTTAGCCATTTGGGCAATTTGTGTTGCCGATTCGTCTGCCGAAGGCATCGGCTTTTCCCTTTGGCCGGCGGAAGATGACGTAAAAAGGATTCTGACCTTACACACCAAACCGGTACTTTTTATCTGCTTATTGTTCGGATATTTATTGGGACGTCTCGATGCTTGGTTTTCTTATGCCTCTCTGCGTGCTGAGTTACGTCATCAACGCAAAACCAATAAAGAACTTAACAAAGAACAGGATAAATTAAATCAGACCGTAAGCGGTTTAAAACATGATATTATCGGTTTGCAGGAAAAAGCCCTTAAAGAAATTGTAGCTCCTAAGGCATCAGACGGCACAAAATCAAAGTGGTGGTCAATATTTAAGAAGAAATCATCTTCCGAAAAGGCAAATTAAAATGAACTGGCTAACCGAAATCGTTCGGCCGAAAATCAAAAAAACGACACCTAAAGAAATTGCCGACAATTTGTGGGTAAGGTGTCCTAATTGCAACCAAATGCTTTTCTCTAAAGAACTCAAAAACTCTTTTTATGTCTGCACTTCCTGCGGTCATCATTTGCGTCTTTATATAGAAAAACGTTTTCGCTTGCTGTTTGATAATGACAAATATGCTTTGTTGGATTTGCCGATAATTGATGATGATCCGCTGAAATTCAAAGACTTACAAAAATATAGCGACCGCTTAAAAGCCAATCGCAAAGAAACCAACAGTCAAGATGCCATTCAGGTTGCTCGCGGTAAAATCGGCGGCATAACCTGTGTGGTCGCGGCTTTGGATTTTTCCTTTATGGGCGGTTCCATGGGCTTGGCGGTCGGCGAAGGAATCGTGGCGGCCGCACACGAAGCCTTAAAAAGCCGTGAACCGTTTATTGCCATCTCTTCTTCAGGCGGCGCCCGCATGCAGGAAGGTATGCTTTCTTTAATGCAAATGGCTCGCACAACGGCAGCCGTTAATGAGTTAAAAGAAGCCGGCGTTCCTTTTATTTCTGTTTTGACTGATCCGACAACCGGCGGCGTATCCGCCTCTTTTGCCATGCTCGGAGATGTCAATATTGCCGAAAAGGGCTGTTTAATCGGCTTTGCCGGTCCGAGAGTTATTGAACAAACCATACATGAAAAACTTCCGGAAGGTTTTCAACGCGCGGAATATTTGCTTGAACACGGCATGGTAGATATGGTTGTGGAACGTTCGCAAATGAAAGAACAATTGGTCAAAGTACTGAAAGTTTTGACCTCCCACATAAAAGAAAAATAAAAACTTAGAATGACAATAAAAAATACCCTCTCAAAAATCATCTTGAGAGGGTATTCTTCTTTTAAGCAATTACCATGTTTCATTATATTTCAAACGCGGATCGTTGAGTTTCTCAACATAGCCCGTTCGCTCACTATTTTCGTTACGTGTTCCGCCTATTTTTTTGAAACCGGTAGGAACATCATTTAACACATCATATTTATCAACATCACTGTTATCTTCAAACTGACCTCTGTTAAAATAGCAATAGGTGGTAACAAAACCTTCCAAGGTATTTTTGCGAATTGGGAAAATATTCCAATACACATCATCCGCCGTACCGCCATCAGTAACCGAAGTGGCATATTCATTACCACACTCGCTTGAACCGGTACCGCATATAATTTTGCCGTACAAACTATGCGGATATAAGAATCCCATCAGCACCGCCCAACCTCGGGCATATTCGTTATCATGACTTTGACCGTATTGTGTTTCTATCATTCCACCGCTACCTTTTCCATAAACCGGCACCGACAAACTCTTCAACCAGGTACTCTGTTGAAAAATCATCGGCGGTAATGAGGTATTGCCGATAGAACTCAAAACATAAGTAGAGGTATTTTGAGCACCGATTTCCGCCCCTTGATCATAACTATAACTATTGTAATTAGTACCAACACTGATATCGCTTATGCCCTTAATATCAACAGACCTTTGACCATTGCCATCCTCAATTACGGCTCGACCGTTTTCACCGCTGTTTACCTGCAACTGACGATAATCCGGCACCATTTCGGTAATTGCGTTAGCGGCTGTTGTTTGTGTGATATCTTTAACCGTCTTCAAATATTGCAACATATCGTCTTCATTAACGAAATAACTGGTAGGTTCTGTTTGAATATTTCTGCTTCTGTTCATACCGCCATGACCGCCGCCGTTGGAATAGTACAAACCGCCGGCTTGTGCCATCATAAAACCGGTTGGAGCAACGGTTATCACACGCATATATCCCGGAGGACATTGCGGAGTCGGCACCAGACCCATAAACGGTGATGCCCACTCGGTTTTTAGATTACCGCTCGCATCTGTACCCGACTCTTCAGGTCCGCCCTCTAAGGCAAACGGGTTGGTAGGAAGATTTACCAATTTAAATTTCATTGTTGTCATACTGTCGTCATAAGTATTGGTTGCCACATAAATACCTTTGGTAATAAAGTCAGGCAAAACATCGCTCAAACGAGCCCCACCGCGCGTGGTCAGCTTAATATCTTTCATTACCGAGGTATAAGCCGGATTGACCATATACCGGTCATAACGAACCACCGGCGTAGAACCTTCCTTGTTATAAGTCTCCAAAAGATTATTGGTAACCGCTTGCGGAACTAAAAGTTCATTGCCGCTACTATCCATATTGTTAGAAACAAAACGACTGGCTCTGATTACACCGCTGCCTTCATCGGCGGCCTTATTTGAATCACTTGAATTAGGCACCACATCTACCAAACCCTTACGGATATATATGCTCCCCGGTTCCATAGAATATGATTCCGGAGCTGCTCCGTCCGCATCTGATTTAATCGCTCCGGTTGCAGGATTGACATAGGCAGAGGAATCTTTACTTGATAAATCAACAAACACTACTCTCTTGGTTGAATTATCATCCGTTTCCGCACCTTCCACTACATTAATCGCCGCCTTTTCATGGTTAGGTCCCAAAGCTAAATAATGTACACTGTCATCATCAAAAGTATTGCCCAGTGCACTGGTTGCCCTACCATCTGTACTCTCTGTCATACTGGTGAACAAAACATTACCGTGACCTTTAATGTTATAAGTTGAAGTTCCGCCGATTTGATCATTATAATTGTTGGTATTACCGTCTTCCAAACCGCTATTCGCACTAACCGTAAAAACATTACGATTATCGCTGTCAACCACCTTAAGGTTGCTGTCTAACAAATCAACATCCCCGCCTGAACCGGCAATAACCCTGTAACCCTCATTCTTAGCAACATCATCCGCAAAAGTATCCTTATCACCAATGGTTATATCCTTACCTTTGAGTTGCATACCGACATACGGATCGTTGAGCATAACTTTGCCGCCTTCACTATTGGTTTTGAAAACAATTTCCGGTGCCGTACCGTGAATATGTCCGTCTGCATCCGTCTTACCGATAGCCAACTCGGCATTGGTTCCCAATTCTCCTGCACGATAATTGGTACGCATAACAATACCGTCAGCAGTAAAATCTGCCTCCGTACCTACACCGTCTGTGTTGGCTATTTTAACTCCGTTGGCATCAACCTCCAACCATTTATTGGCATCATTTATGTGCTCGGAACCTGATGAAAATGAAGCCGTACGCAAATGTTGCGCATCAACCTGTCCTGCGGACAGCAAACCTTCAACCATCATATTAGAACCGACCACAACCGGAAACTCTTTAGGTTTGATACCCGCATCATTATAAGCCGGAACAATATTACCTCCGATGGAGTTAAGATCGGCTGTTTGCCCGGCTCCCTTAAATTTACCGTCGGCAACCAAAATTTTGGTTTTATAAGTTTTATCCGATCTTAAATCAGTATTGGTATCCGAGGTCATTTTAATTGTATTATCGTTGAGCAAGGCCAAGTCTGCACCATCACCGTTTATTTCGCCCTTAAACATATAATTGTCATTATTGTCAATCAAGCCCAAATATACGTAACCATTATCTGTTAAATCCGTCCCCATATCCACATTGCCGTAATTGGTGACATTACCGTCTACATCTACTTCAAATCTGTAGTTATCATCATCAACTTTGCCATAGCGAAACTTGTGGGTATCCGCAAACAAATTCTCCGCCACCGCTCTCAAGGTTCCGTAAATATAGGCATTAGGATTTGGATTGCTACCACCGGTAATGTATAAACCGTTATTTTTATTGGTATCATCGGTCTCCGTTCCGACAATCAAACTTTCAATGTTGCGAATACTGTGCAGACCGGCAGATTTATCATCCGGATCGGTGTTATTATGACCTCCCATATAAATATCCGTACGCATGGAGTTACGCCATTTTTCATTCTCCCCGTTTTCTGCCGTACGTTGCAGATATTTGGTGTTTTCCACCATCGCCGCCGCCGAAGAACCGTTAATCACACTTGATGAAGCTGCCACCAGAGAATATACCGGAGAATTATCGCTACCGAACAAATGTTCATATTGCGTTGAATCCAAGTTCCAAATACCGCCGACACCGCGAGCCGTTTTCTCGCCTGTAACATAGCCGCCCGTAGAACCTACAAGTGAAGCAATACGTGCCGTTCTTTCCTGCCCGATTCCCAAATCTCCCGCACCCTTGGCCGGAAACAACGCAAACGCCGTTAAGTTGTTGCCGTTACGCGCCACAGCAATTGTAGGAGCATTATAGTTGTACAAAGAATTATCTGTCGAAAACTGATAAGGAAGATAAGGAGTCAAATCGGCATTATTGATAATCTTTGCGCCGCCGTCCGCAATTCCGAAATGGTCAGGAGTTGTCGGGTCCATCAAAGCAATATAATTTGCCGCCACGTATGACTCGGCCGCGCTCATAAACGAACGTACCGTGCTGGCCGTGTTTATATCTTCAACTTCCAATGTTCGCTCTGCCGACTTTTTATACATGGTCGGCGTAACCACTGCGATTAAGCCCAGCATTGCCAAGGCTTCAATCATTAAACCACCTTTTTGGGTAAGTTTTTGTTTCAGATTATAGTTTTTCATCGGCGTTCTCCTTAACAGTTCTTAACATAATAATTATCAATCTCCGGCACACTGTTTGGAATTTCTCTCTATCATTCTGTCACAATGGTCCGAAGTCTCGGCAACCGCAATAAGTTCATAAGAAAAAAGACAAGTCGGGTTGTTTCTGAAACATTTTGTTCGAAATGTATTATTTTTCCAAAAAATAGAATTTTTTCCCAATTGCAGATATTGAAAAATCTGCTGTTTATTGTTATCGCTATCCCTCACGCTGTTCCAAGCCAAACGACCGCCCTTGGCACTCACTCCGTGCAAATAACAATTGTCTTCGCTAACGCACTCGGTCCACCCGAACACCGTGCCGGAACTGGTATTTTTAGCCAGAAAATTCACCAACATCGGAACCGGGACTTTGCTGCCGTTTTTAGAGAGCCATTTCCCGTTTATAGGGGCAAATGAAACCAAATAGCGCGAATAGTTGGTTGTTGTCTGATCACAAGCCACAAAACCGTTGGCCTCATTACTTCCGGCCTCGGCGGTTTGCCCGTTTATCGGTGATGTTATGTAGTTACTATCTTGTTCAATCGGATGCTTTAAGCAAAAAAGCATGTGCGTTGAATCGACTAAAGTCGAACTTTCCTCATAGCCTAACGGCAAATGACAGGAAAATTGCGTATAAGGAAGGTCTATATTGTGAGACAGTATCACCGGCCCGTGAGAGCTGTTTCGGTTATAATAATCACCGTCCCAACTGTTTGTATCTGTCTGTTCTATAAGTTCACATTCAATGGTTTTGGCCATAGCTCTATGCTCCGCTTTAAAGCGGTTCACAATAGTAGCGGCCTTAATTTCATTTAACGCATGATCCTTATCCGGACGCGGCGATAAATTGAAAAAACTCAAAGCCACCATAAATGTTGCCAATAATATCCAAATATACATTGTATCAATCCTCAACAGACCAACATAGCTTATTGTAGCACAAAAATTATCAAATTACCACCTTTTTTTTTCAAAAAAACGGCAATACGATAGTCCGCATAAATATTAAAACTAAGGTTGTAAAAAAAGCCTTAAAATTTTTATAAAAAAAGCGCCCGAAACGGACGCCTTTTCACAATCGTTAAAATGCATTATTTTTCATATGATTTCGCATATTCGTCGAGAACTGCCTCATCTTTTTCATTCCAACCCATAATATAATTTTTGCCGAAACAAATAAGGGGCGTACCCACCGAACCGCTTATTTTGTAGTCTTTAACCGCTTGTTGCAAAAGACGCATGTTGCCCGGCATTTTAACATCCAAACCCTTTACTTCCAAATTCGGATGCTTTGCCTTAATGTATTGAGCCGCAACATGACAATGCGGACACGTGTCCTGATAAAAGAAATACACTTGTTCTTTGCTTAAAGAAACTACGCTGTCTTTGTTCTCGCAAGCGCCTAAAAACAACAATATGCCCACACAGGCAAAACTAAAAAATTTACGCATCACAGACCTACTCAATACAACAATTTACGGCTTTACGTACCAAATTCTTCATCTTAGCCAAAGCGCCCTGACCTTCATTTGCTACGACTTTTTCCTTTTCAACATCTTCCACAACCTTATTTTGCAGAGCTTCATTAGCCTTTACCGTTAATTTTTTCACTTCTTCAACATCAGGCTCAATCCATTTAAGGTCTTTGGTTTCCACCATTCCCATATTCAAGCCCCAAAACAGACAATACATATCATAGGCCGTGTTAAAAAGCTTATAAGCTTCCTCCTCATTCCCCAATGATTGTTGTTTTGTGCCTACTTCCATCAGACGCATGGAAGTTGCCAACAAATGCTTGGAAATACACCAAACTTCGCCCTCATAGCTCGGAATAATTTTCTGCAACAAGTTCTTGCGTGTTTCGCGAACATCTTTAATCAGGTCATAATAGGCATTTTTGCCGGTTTTGGCGCCGGAAAATACCAGATGTTCTTCAATAGAAATCAAATTCATTATAGCAATACTCAAATCCTGATCGGAAGACAAATCTTTCGGATTAAGCTTTTTTGCCGCGTCCACCCGCTCAACGAATTCTTTAACGTTTTCGGCTTTTTTCATCGTAATTGCTCCTTAAATAACACTGTCCCTAAGATAATTATTTGCCTCACTCTTGTCAAGAAATATATTTTTTTATGTTGATTTTCCTGTTTTTTTCAGCTAACTTGAGCCGGAAAGGAAATTTATATGGGTTGGCTTTCATCTATACCTTTTTTATCTTTCGGCGGCGGTGTGCTCGGCATATCCGTTTCGCTGTTATCCGTTACCGTTATGTTGGCATTGTGGGTGTTGGTGCTTATGGTATTGCATCCCTTGCATGCCACTTTGTTTGTATTAGCAGCCCTTTTTGAATATGCCTTGATTACTTTTTTCGGTTTTCACTTATGGTTTAATTTTTTCAGCTTTTTCGGTTTTTACATTTTGCTTTTTATCATTTATTCCTTGTTTTTGCGCAAAATTTTGCCTTTACCGAAAAGCGATATAGAACATTTGATTAAATTGAGCGAACTCAAAAAAAATGATTTGCTGTCTGAAGAAGAATACAAAGCCGCCAAAAAGAAATTGCTCAAACTTAAATAATTTCACTTTTTATCATTGCTTTTTTATTTGCAAAATGA
>JAGDBT010000045.1 GCA_017958895.1 Alphaproteobacteria bacterium
GATTCTGTTGCGCAACAGCTTGAACGTCGTGTTGCTTTCAGAAGAGCTATGAAACGCGTTATGCAATCTGCCTTGCGTTTAGGCGCTGAAGGTATTAAGGTTAGCTGCAGCGGTCGTTTGGGCGGTGCTGAAATCGCCAGAACGGAATATTATCGTGAAGGTCGCGTGCCTTTGCACACGTTGCGTGCCGACATTGATTATGCAACCTCAACAGCTCATACCACTTACGGTGCTTGCGGCGTAAAAGTATGGATCTATAAGGGCGAAATTATGAGTCACGATCCGATGGCGCAAGACAAAAAGTTGGCTGAACAAAAATAATAACGCGAGGTTAGAGTAAAATGTTAAGTCCAAAACGTTTAAAGTTCCACAAACAGCACAAAGGCCGTATTCACGGCAACGCCAAAGGTGGATCAGAATTGAGTTTCGGTTCATTCGGTTTGAAGGCTTTGACTCCTGAACGTGTAACCGCTCGTCAAATCGAGGCAGCTCGTCGTGCGATTACCCGTCAGATGCAGAGAGCCGGAAAATTATGGATTAGAATTTTCCCGGACGTACCTGTTTCGGATAAACCTGCAGAAGTACGTATGGGTAAAGGTAAGGGTGCTATTGAATTTTGGGTAGCCAGAGTAAAACCGGGCCGCATTATGTTTGAAATTGAGGGTGTTTCTGAAGAAATCGCTCGCAAAGCTTTTGAACTCGGTGCTGCTAAATTGCCGGTTAAGAGCAAATTTATAAAGCGCTTGAACTCTGATGCTGGTAAAGGAGAAGCATAATGGTTAAAATTAAAGATTTACGTGCTATGACGATTGATGAATTGGAAAGCAAGTTGGTTGAATGCAAAAAAGAGCAGGCCAATCTGCGTATTCAACAATCAACCGGCCAACTGCAAAATACTTCTAATATGAAGAAAGTTCGCCGTGAAGTAGCTCAAATCAACACGCTCATCAGTGAGCGCAAGAAGAATAGTTAGGAGAAAGAATATGCCTAAGAGAATTCTTCAAGGTGTTGTTGTAAGTGATAAACAGGATAAGACTGTCGTTGTCAGTGTTGAGCGTCAGATTATGCATCCGGTTTACAAGAAATTCGTGAAAAAGAGCAAAAAATTTGCGGCTCACGATGAAAACAATCAGTACAAGGTTGGGGACAGAGTTTCTATTGAGGAATGCCGTCCGATTTCCAAAAACAAATCTTGGACTGTGATTTCGTCAGATAACGCCTAAGATATGAAGGAATAAAAAAATGATACAAATGCAAACCAACCTAGATGTTGCTGATAATTCCGGCGCACGCCAGGTGCAGTGCATAAAGGTTCTTGGTGGTTCCAAGAGAAAGACAGCGTCTGTAGGTGATGTTATTGTTGTTGCTATACAAGAAGCGTTACCGAAAGGACACGTTAAAAAGGGTGATGTTTACAAAGCTGTTATCGTTAGAACAGCCAGTGACATCAGACGCAAAGACGGAAGTGTTATCCGCTTTGACAGTAATGCCGCAGTTTTAATCAATAAAGACGGTGAGCCGATCGGTACTCGTATCTTTGGCCCGGTAACGAGAGAATTGCGTGCAAAGAAATTTATGAAAATCATTTCATTAGCACCGGAGGTATTGTAATGCCTAAAATGAAGATAAAGAAAAACGACACGGTTATCATTTTGTCTGGTGACGAAAAAGGTAAGACCGGCGTGGTAAAACAGGCACTGCCTAGGGAAAACAAGGTTGTTGTTGAAGGTTTGAATATGGTAAAACGTCATACCAAACCGTCACAAACCAATCCGGGAGGAATTGTTTCCAAAGAGGCCGCCATTCATGTATCCAATGTAGCTTTGTGCAAAGACGGCAAAGCAGTGAAAATCGGATATAAAACGGTTGACGGCAAAAAAGTGCGTGTTGCTCGTAAAACCGGTGACGTAATCGATTAATGGGAGAAAATTTTATGACTAATTTTGAAACATTATATAACGACGTCATAAAGAAATCTCTTGTGGAAAAATTCGGTTACAAAAACCCACATGAGATTCCGCATTTGACGAAAATCGTTTTGAATATGGGCGTCGGCGACGGCGTGGTTGACAAGAAAAAAGTAACTACCGCGATGGAAGAGTTGGCTTTAATTTCCGGTCAGCAACCTGTTATGACGAAGGCTCGCAAATCCATAGCTACTTTCAAATTGAGAGAAGGTATGCCTATCGGTTGCAAGGTAACCCTGCGTTCAGATCGTATGTATGAGTTTTTGGAAAGACTGGTAAACATGGCATTGCCGCGTATCAGAGACTTCCACGGTATTACCGGCAAAAACTTCGATGGCAAGGGTAACTTCGCTTTCGGTATTAAGGAACAAATCATTTTCCCTGAAATCAACTATGAAAAAGTTGATGAAATCAGAGGTCTTGATATTGTTATTTGTACAACAGCTAAGACCGATGAAGAAGCAAAATATTTGCTGACTTCATTTAACGTGCCTTACAAGAAATAAGCGGGGATTTTACTATGTCAAAGACAAGTTCGGTATATAGAAACTTAAAGAGAGTACGGTTAGCCGCTAAGTATGCGAATCGCCGTCAAAAACAAAAAGCAATCATGATGGATAAGAATGCAACTCCGGAAGAGAGAATGCAGGCTCAGTTTGCTTTACAAAAGTTTCCTAAGAATTCTGCAAAGATCAGAGTTAGAAATCGTTGCAAAATTACGGGACGTTCACGCAGTTATTACAGGAAGTTCGGTTTGAGCCGTGTTGAATTGAGAGATTTGGCCAGTTTCGGTGAAATTCCTGGTTTAGTAAAATCAAGTTGGTAAGGAGGGAATGATATCATGTCTATGAGTGATCCTTTGGGCGATATGCTCACACGCATTAGAAACGCACAAAGAGCTAAGAAGAGTGATGTTGTATCACCTGCTTCTCGCTTGCGTGAAAATGTATTGGAAGTTCTGAAGAGAGAAGGTTACATTGCCGGTTATGAAAAGAGCAATGTTCGTCCGGGAATTGATGAACTTCGTATTCAATTAAAGTACTATGAAGGTGCTGCTGTTATAACTGAAATTTACCGCGTATCCACTCCGGGTCGTCGCGTTTATTCAAGCGTGAAAGATTTGCCGAGAGTATATAACGGCTTGGGTATTTCAATCATTTCTACCCCGATGGGTGTTATGAGTGATAATGAAGCTCGCAAAGCCAATGTCGGCGGTGAAATTTTGTGCCAAGTGTTCTAGGAGGTAGGTAATGTCAAGAGTTGGAAAATATCCAGTTGTTATTCCTGCCGGAGTTGAACTCAGCATTAATAACAATACGGTTACGGCCAAAGGCAAGTTCGGTGAATTAAGCTATGCCTTTGACGACAGCCATGTTTCCACAAAGGTGGAAGACGGTAAAGTAACGGTTTCTCCGTTGTCTCAAAGCAATATGGCAAGAGCATTGTGGGGAACTACCCGCGCCCGCATCAATGATTTAATAAAAGGTGTGAGCGAAGGCTTTACAAAAGAAATGGAATTGGTAGGCGTTGGTTACAAAGCTCGTGTTGAAGGTAAAAAATTGGTTTTATCTTTAGGTTTTTCGCACGATGTTTTGTTTGAAGCTCCGGAAGGAATTAAAATTTCGTGTGCTTCTCCGACCCAAATTACAATCTTTGGTGCAGACAAACAAACGGTTGGTCAGGTTGCCGCCGAAATTCGTAAATACAGAAAACCGGAACCTTACAAAGGTAAAGGTGTTAAATATGTAAACGAATATGTCCGTCGTAAAGAAGGTAAGAAGAAATAAGGGATAAGTCGATGAATACACCAAAAAAATTGTTTGAAAGAAGACAAGCTCGCGTAAGATCTGCGATTAAGAGAGCTGCTGACGGCAAGTTAAGATTGTCGGTTTTCCGCAGCGGCAAGCATATCTATGCACAAATCATTGACGATGTAAAAGGCTCAACCTTAGCTTCAGCTTCCACTTTGGATAAAGAAGTAAGAGGTCAAATCAAAAAGTCTTCTACGGTTGAAGCTGCAAGCTTCATTGGTAAAGTAATTGCTGAAAGAGCTGCCAAATCCGGAATTTCGGAAGTGGTTTTTGATCGCGGCGGATATATTTATCACGGTCGTGTTAAAGCCTTGGCTGATGCAGCTCGCGAAGCTGGATTGAAATTCTAGGAGATTGAGATGGTACAAGCTACAGATCGTCATAATAAAAAAGAAGTAAAAGATGAATTGGTTGAAAAACTGGTTCATGTTAACAGAGTAGCCAAGACCGTTAAAGGCGGACGCACTGTTTCGTTTGCGGCGGTGGTTGTGGTCGGTGATCAGAAAGGTCGCATCGGTTTAGGTACCGGTAAGGCTATGGAAGTTCCTGACGCTATTGTTAAGGCTACTAATGAAGCTCGTAAGAATATGATTCGTATTCCGTTGCGCGAAGGCAGAACTTTGCACCACGATGTAGCCGGTCGTTTCGGCGCCGGTAAGGTGGTTTTGAGAACTGCTCCGGCCGGTACCGGTGTTATTGCCGGCGGTCCTATGCGTGCGGTATTTGAAGTTTTGGGCGTTCAAGATGTGGTTGCCAAATCTTTGGGTTCTAACAACCCTTATAACATGGTTAAGGCCACTTTTGATGCTTTGAAAGCCATCAATTCTCCGAGAATGGTTGCAACCAAGCGCGGTAAAAAGGTTGGCGATATTGTCAGCCGCCGTGAAGGTATTGCCGCTAAAGACGTAAAAGAGGAGGCATAATCCATGGCTAGTAAGAAAACTATAAAAGTTACGAGAACCGGTAGCACTATCGGTCGTCCGGCCAATCAAGAAACCAATTTGAGAGGCTTGGGATTGACCAAAACCGGTCGTACTGTTGAATTGCCGGATACTCCTGCCGTTCGCGGTATGATTAAAAAGGTTGCTCACCTGGTAAAAGTTGAGGAGTAAAGAAATGAAACTTAATGAATTAAAAGACAATGAAGGCGCTACGAAAAATCGCATTCGCGTAGGTCGCGGTATCGGTTCCGGTAAGGGCAAGACTTGCGGTCGCGGTTATAAAGGCCAGAAGTCTCGTTCCGGCGGAGCAAAGTGCGGTTTTGAAGGCGGACAAATGCCGCTTTATCGTCAGTTGCCTAAGCATGGTTTCAAAAATCCGTTTGCAAAGACTTATGCCGTTGTAAATTTGGATACGATTCAAAAGGCTATTGACGCCGGCAAATTAGATGCCAAGGAAATTACCGTTGAGACTTTGTTGAAGTCCAATGTTGTTTCCAAGCAATTGGACGGTATTCGCCTGCTCGCCAGAGGAGCGGTTACTTCCAGCATCAACATTACCGTAAATTCGGCTTCCAAATCTGCTGTTGAAGCAGTTGAAAAGGCCGGCGGTAAAGTTAGTATTGCCAAATAATCATTTGGATTATTAAAGAAAAAGGAGAGCACCGAGCTCTCCTTTTTTTGTGTTTAAAAGGAATTTCTTAATATCCGTAAGCACGATTGCAAACTTTAGAAAAGAACGGATATATTTTTCCTACATGGTCATAATAAACGACTCTTTGAATCCATGCTTTATCAGCAGCTTTTACAACAGAATTATCTCCAAAAGGTCCAAGTATATACAGAGGATAATAAGAACAAGCTTCTCCTTGTTTCCTTATTCTAGAAACGTCAATTTCAGGATTGTTTATAGTATTACCGGCTCGTGTATCTACGACTGTACAGCCGAGTAATAGTAAAATAGGCAAAAAGCCGAATAGTTTTTTCATGATTTTCTCCTTTGTTAGTAAAATAAAAACCCGCATCTTGCGAAGCGGGCGGATGTTGACAAACCGTGTATAACCAATCGGCTCGGCCTATTTGGCAAATGCCTTATTCAGCCGACATCCACCCTTTAAGGACAGAAGTCGGCATAGATTATTTAGGTCGCTTATGCTCTGGCGACCGGTTATACAAAGGGTTGTCACGCCCCGGATGCAGTTTTATGCATCTGTCCAAATGTAAAATAAAAGCAAACTAAAGTCAAAGTTTTTTTATGGTGTTACGAAAGTACATAAAAATTGAGGATAAACATTATTTTGTTGCAATAATTTTATTTTTATGTATTAAATTAGTGCCAATGGGCAAAAAGAGCCCTCTTTGGTTGTTTTAAATTTTTTAAGGATATTGAAATGGTATCGTTGTCTGAGAGAATGGCCGCCAGTATGGATATGTCGGCTTTCAGCAAAGCTGAGGAATTGAAAAAGAGATTATGGTTTACGGTTTTGGCCTTGATTGTTTTCCGTTTGGGAACATTTATTCCGCTTCCGGGTATCAATGCCGCTGTTTTGGCTGAAATGTTTAACCGCAATCAGGGCGGTATTTTGGGAATGTTTAATATGTTTTCCGGCGGTGCGTTGGAACGTATGACCATCTTTGCCTTAAACATTATGCCGTACATTTCCGCTTCCATTATCATTCAGCTCGGACAGTCGGTAGTACCGTCATTGATGGCCTTAAAGAAAGAAGGCGAGGCCGGACATCGCAAAGTTACGCATTATACCAAAATTTTGACGGTATTTATTACCATTATTCAAGGTTACAGTATTGCCGTCGGTTTGGAAAGCGTTTCCGGTGCGAACGGTGCTTCGGCAGTTATGATATCAAGTTTTGCTTTCCGTTTTTCAACGGTGGTTTCTTTGGTTGGCGGCACAATGTTTATTGTTTGGCTGGGTGACCGAATTACCGAGCGTGGTGTGGGCAACGGTTCTTCACTTATCATTACGGTCGGTATTATCGCCAATATTCCTAATGCTATGGCTCAGACTTTTGAATTGGGACGTGCCGGACAAATGTCAATTGCCACAATTCTGATGTTGTTGATTATGGCTTTGGCCTTGATTTATGTAATTGTTTTTGTAGAAAGAGCACAACGTAAAATCATTATTCAATATCCGAAGCGCCAAATGGGTATGCGTATGACAGCGGCCGAGAGTTCTCACTTGCCGTTAAAAATCAATCCGACCGGTGTTATTCCGCCGATTTTTGCCAGTTCTTTGTTGTTGTTGCCGATGACAATTGCTAATTTTTCGGCTGAAAAAGGTCCGTCTTGGGTGCAGACATTGAGCCAATTGTTGGGACATGGTCAACCGCTGTATTTAACGCTTTATGCTTTGTTGATTTTGTTCTTTACGTTTTTCTATACCGGTGTGGTATTCAATCCGCAAGAAACGGCAGATAATTTGAAAAAACACGGCGGTTTTGTAGCCGGTATTCGTCCGGGTAAAAACACGGCTGATTATTTGGACTATGTTATTACTCGTTTAACGGTAATTGCATCCGTATATTTGGTATGCTTGTGTATTTTACCGGAAGTATTGATAAGCAAGGTGGGTGTACCTTTTGTTTTGGGTGGTACAACCCTGCTCATCGTGGTTCAGGTTACCATGGATTTTGTAACTCAGGTTCAATCACATCTTATTGCATATCAATATGAAGGCTTATTGAAGAAAGCCGCTCTGATTAAGAAGAGAAATCATTGATGGAAGATGTTAAAAAAGGCCTGTTTGTGGTCTTTACCGGAGCTCCGGGCTGCGGTAAGGGCACGCAGGCTCGTATTTTGAAAGAAAAAACCGGAATAGCCCACCTTTCTACCGGTGAAATGTTGCGTCAGTATGCCGAAAAAGATACACCGTTAGGCAGAGAATTAAAGGCTTTGTTGGATCGCGGGGAATTTGCTACCGATGAAATGATTATCGAAATGGTAAAAAGTCGGATTATGGAACCTGACTGCGCACAAGGTTTTATTTTGGACGGTTTTCCGCGTACTTTGCCGCAAGCCGAGGTTTTGGAAGGTATTTTGGCAGAAAAAAGAATAAAACTGAATTGCGTTTTGGAAATTCAAGTGCCGGATGAGATAATCATGGAACGTATTTTGGGGCGCTATTCCTGTATGAAGTGCGGTGCCGGCTATCATGATAAATTTCAAAAGCCGAAAGTTTACGGAGTTTGTGATTATTGCGGCGGTACGGAGTTTTCGCGCCGTAAAGACGATAATCGCGAAACAGTGCAGAATCGCCTGATAAATTATCGCCTTCTGACCTATCCGACAATTCCTTTTTTTGAGAAGCAGGGATTGCTGAAAACCGTTGACGGCACGGGCACTATTGAGGCGGTGAGCAAAAAGATAGCGGAAATCTTGAAAATTTAAGCAAAAAACAAACGCAAAAAAAATCAAAAATTTTGTAAAAAATGTATTGACTCTATAAAAGTTACTGCCTATAATCCGCTTAATTTTGAAAAGTGGTGATCAGCTTTTTAAATGTATTAATATTGAATAATGGAGATTAAATTTGGCTCGTATAGCTGGTGTAAATATTCCAAGTGCCAAGAGAATCGAGGTTGCTTTAACCTATATCTTCGGCATTGGTAGAAAGTCTGCTCAAGACATTTGCGCAAAATCGGGTATTGATGTTAGCCGTCGCGTTAACGACTTATCCGAAGAAGAAATCATGAAAATTCGTGAAGTCATTGATAGCGGTTATTTGGTAGAGGGTGAACTTCGTCGTGAAGTAGGTACCAACATTAAGAGATTGATGGATTTAGGTTGCTATCGTGGTTTAAGACATCGTAAGGGTCTGCCGGTTCGCGGTCAGAGCACAAAACAAAATGCTCGTACCCGTAAAGGTAAACGCAAGACCATTGCTAATAAGAAGAAATAGTGAGGTAAGTGTAAATGGCTAAAGCAACATTACAAAGAAAAAAGAAGGAAAAAAAGAATATTACTTCCGGTGTGGCTCACATCGATTCTTCTTTTAACAATACAAGAATTACGATTACGGATGCTCAAGGAAACACTGTTTCATGGGCTACCGCAGGTGCTCAAGGTTTTAAGGGTTCTCGTAAATCAACTCCGTACGCTGCGCAGGTTGCCGCCGAAGAAGCCGGTAGAAAGGCTCAGGAAAACGGCATGAAAACGTTGGAAGTTGAAGTTAAAGGTCCGGGTTCGGGCAGAGAATCGGCTATCAGAGCATTGCAGGTTGTCGGTTTTACCATCACTTCAATTCGTGATGTTACTCCGATTCCTCATAACGGCTGCCGTTTGAAAAAGAGACGCCGCGTATAATTTTTATTTGAGACCGGGCCTTTTTATGAGGCCTGTTGTCTCGTTTTCATATATGCATATATAACTTCTAGAAAAAGGACAAAACCCGTGATTCAAAAGAATTGGCAAGAACTTATTAAACCAACTAAGTTAGATGTGTTCCAAGAAGAGGGCGCAAATAAGGCAAAGATTGTGGTTGAACCTTTAGAGCGAGGCTTTGGTCTTACTTTAGGAAATGCTTTAAGAAGAATTTTGTTATCTTCCTTGCAGGGCGGGGCAGTTTCAGCTATCAAAATAGATGGCGTTTTGCATGAATTTTCCGTAATTCCGGGCGTTAGAGAAGATGTTACCGACATCGTTCTTAACATAAAGGAATTGGCGGTTGCCGTTCATACGGAACTGACAAAAACCCTGACCTTAAAAGCGGAAGGACCTTGCACGGTAACGGCAGCAATGATTGAAACCGGTCATGATGTGGAAATTATGAATCCGGATCATATCATTTGTACATTGGATGCCGGTGCGAAAATCAATATGGAACTTACCGTAAGCACAGGCAAGGGTTATGTTCCGGCAACAACAAACATGTCTGCCGATTCTCCTATCGGTTTGATTATGGTTGATGCCATTTATTCGCCGGTTAAGAAGGTTTCTTACAAGGTAGAGAATACCCGTGTGGGACAAATTACCGATTATGACAAGCTGACCATGATTGTTGAAACAAACGGTGTGGTTTCTCCTGAAGATGCGGTGGCTTTAGCGGCCAGAATTCTGCAAGATCAGGTAAAACCGTTCATTAATTTCGACGAACCGGAAAGCGAATCGGAAGATGTTCATGAAGAATTGCCGTTCAACAAGAATTTGTTGCGCAAAGTTGATGAATTGGAATTGTCGGTTCGTTCGGCTAACTGCCTGAAGAATGACAATATCGTTTATATCGGTGATTTGGTTCAAAAAACCGAGGCCGAAATGTTGCGTACACCGAACTTCGGTCGTAAATCTTTGAACGAAATTAAAGAAGTGTTGGCTAAAATGGGTATCCATTTGGGTATGGAAACTCCGGGTTGGCCGCCTGAGAATATTGATGAGTTAATCAAACGTTCTGATGAACATTTCTAAAAAAAATTTGCAAAAAAGACCTCCCGAAAAAAGGAGGTCTTTTTTATTTTATCTGACGTAAATCAGCAGAATTATAAGATAAAAAGCAAAAGTCAAAGCAATGGTATAAAGAATCATATTCAGCAAAATACTCAAACGCGGGGCTCGGGCAATAGAAACTTTCGGTAAAGTAACCTTTTTTTGCTTAATATTTTGGGCGATGGCGGAAAAGCGGCCTTTGTGGTGCAAAATCAGATAAACTATATAACACAGCAAAACAGCCAAAAGTCCGTAGGCGACCGGCTCGGCGAGCACGGGAGCGGCTCTTAAAGCATAAAATGCGGCACCGCCGGCGGCAATAATCAATATATAAGGCAAACCTTGTAAAACCAAAGGGAAATAGGCTATCAGCAAATAGCCCAAGATAATCCCGATAACAACTCTAGCAATCATTTTTAATTCTCCATAAACCGATAATACAACAGGATTTTATAAAAACAACAATTTTTGTTAACGATTTGTTTAGTCGGGATAAATACATTATGAAAAGGGAGCGGTTTCCGATGGATGCAAAAGAAATACTTGATGATAATGTTGAAGCAAAAAACGAGAGTTTTTTGTATTATCTGTTGCATAAATCATTTTTTGATAAAGAAGCTTTTCGAGCTTTGGTGGACAGTATCAGAATATTGTCCGATGAAGAGGTCGGCATAAGCCGTACCGCTCAGCAAATTAATTATATTTACGGAAAGATTTTGCGCTGTTTTTTATATCATTTTGATACGCAAGATGAATACAAAATCAAAAACATGCCGAAGCATTACAGCAAATTGTTGGAAATCTTGGATAAGAGCGTCGGATATTATTATAAAACCCGTATCTGAGCTTACATAATACCGCTTAGCATAGGTTTAATCATCGGCCAAAGATAAACATAAGCCGCATAACCTAATCCGCCCAATATGGCGAAAGTCATAAGGTAAAAAGGCAGTCTGATGATGAATCTGAACAACATATAGGCTAAAAACAGACCACCAACCATAATTACGATAGAAGTAATATCCATATTTATCTCCTAAAATTGTGCCCAGTATATATGAAATAGGAAATTTTGTAAACAGGATTTTGAAAATAACAAAAAAAGCCCCCGAAAGGGGACTTTTTTGTTATGGATGGTAAGATTGCATACTAGGCTATATTATTCCCATTTCCGGTTTTTTATTGATTTATTAAGAAAACGTATTATATAATATTTCCCGTTGGGATAGCCCGTATCTCAATAAAGGGATTAACAACCCTAAACCTTATGGGCAAGAGGGACTTTTGTTGTTTTTTTTTAACAAAGGTTGCTTTGCCGTGTGGGCTCACCAAATTGGTGGGTGCCGGCAGAAATAAGGCTTTGCTCGAATAAGCTGGGCTACTTCTCATAAGGTTTGTAGTTGTTAACACCCATCGCCTGTAATGGTTTGATTTGGTCGGGCTGATTGGCTTTTTATGTTTTGGGTAAGACTTGTGCATTTTTGGGCAATAACTATGATAAAGTATTAGATGTTAAAGTTGGGCATCGTACGCCGCAGGGCTTAAAAGAACAAATATGCAAGGAAATCATCAATTTAATTGAAAATGAAAAAGTGGATACCTTTCTGGTCGGTGAAAGAGGCGGATATGAAATTGATGCCTATGATGTTGTTTTGGCTGTTCGGAGAGAATACCGACATATTAAGGTGTATTTAGTTATTTCGGCAGTAACTGATTTGAACGAAATGGGTGGTATTTATTACAAACAAGGAAATAAACGGAGAGATTTTGATGATTTTATTTTGCCGCCGAAATGTGAATCAGGCTACAAAAAATTATGTATCGTGTATCGCAATCGCTTCATTATAGAAAATACGGATTTTATAATCGCCTACAACAAATATGAAGGTAGGGCTAAGGAATTCTGCAAAACCGCCGAAATAAAAGGTGTTAAAGTAGTTGAATTAGCGACAAGAAATGAAACTTTTTAGCGTTATATTTCGGTGTTTATTTTTTATTATCACTCTTAGCCTTGTTTCTCTCATGTCTCGTCACTCTCGGCCTTGTGCCGAGAGTCTATGGAAACAGAATGTGGACCCTCGGAATAAATCCAATGGTGACATAAAGAAATGGATACTCGGTACGCGCTGATGCTTGACCGAGTATGACAAAAAAGCCCCCAAAAGGGGACTTCTTTGTTATTGGCGGTAAGATAGGGATTACTTCACTTCGTTACGTTCACTGCGCTCATCGCCGATGGCGACCGGCATCCCTAAGTCTGCCTTTCGCTTGTAGTCGAACCCCGCTCCCTGTGGTTCAAATCCCTTTACCGCTTGAAAATAACAAAAAAGCCCCTAAAAGGGGACTTCTTTGTTATTGGCGGTAAGATAGGGATTCGAACCCCAGGTACCCTAACGGGCACAATTGATTTCGAGTCAACCGCATTCGACCACTCTGCCATCTTACCTTGGTGCTATCTTATTATGCCAGTTTTTGATAAAAAGCAAGTCAAATTTTTATACTTTATGCGGTAATTTGGCATAAATGAAATCGCTCAGGCGGTTTGGCAAGATAGAAAAGAACCAGGTGGCAAATCTCATCGGCCACGGAAAAGCAATAAGTCCGACATTTTTATCAATTCTGGCGGCAATAATTTCGGCCGCTTTTTCGGCAGACATGAAAAACGGCATCGGACAGGTATTTTTATCCGTAATTCTTGATTTTACAAATCCCGGACAGATGATATTAACCTGAATGTTTTGCGGCAACAAACTGCTGCGTAAAGCTTCGCCGTAGGCTTTTACACAAGCTTTGGTGGCGCTGTATGACGGGCAGGACGGCAAGCCGTGATATCCGGCAATAGATGAAGTAATGGCTATGATTTTGCGCTTTTCCGCCGAACGTTTATAATTCTCTACGGCCGGAGTTATGGTATTAAGTACCCCGAAAACATTGGTTTCAAAAGTATTATAAATATTTTCCGGTGTTTCTTCACCGGTAGAAACGCCGGCATTGGCAATTACCAAATTTAACGGGGCTTTATTTTCACATTCCGCCAACCAGTCAGCCATGGCTTCTTTGTTGCCGACATTGATTATTTTCGGATAGACTGTGGCACCCTGTTGTCGACATCTTTCGGTAACCGCGTTTAAGCGTTGTTCATTTCGGCCGCTTAAAAACAAATTTTTGGCACCGTTTTGAGCATAATATTCAGCCAGGGCTTCGCCTATTCCCGAAGAAGCACCGGTTATTAAAATATTGGAAATTTCTGAAGACATGTGCATAAATCCCGCTAAAAAATTTTAATTATTGTAATATTTAATCCCTTTAGTTTATAATACGAATCAGATTGTTTGACAAGAGGTAAAGTATGACAGAGATTATTGAACGTTTAAGTAAAGTGCGTCAAGGTGTGATGTTTATTATCGGTGCGGCTTCGGGAACCGGCAAAAGTACGGTAATCAAAAAACTTTTGGAAAGAGACAGCAACTTAAATTGGTCGGTTTCGGTTACCACCAGAGCTAAACGTGAAGGCGAAGTTGACGGAGTTGACTATCATTATGTTACTGATGAGGAATATGACAGATTGCGCGCCGAAGATGCTTTTTATGAATGTGTTGATTCGCAATACGGCAATCGTTACGGAACTTTGCGCTCGGAAGTTGACGGGTTTATCAATGTCGGACAAGATGTTATTTTTGATGTGGATTGGGTGGGCTTGCAGCAAATAAAAGAAAAAGCGCCTAATGATGTGGTTTCAATTTATATGTTGCCACCATCCATCAGCGAACTGCGTCGGCGTTTGGAAGGACGCGGAACCGACAGTGCGGAAATAATCAATAAACGTATGAATTTGGTCGGCGAACAATTGAAACATTGGCAAGAATATGATTATGTGGTGGTATGTGATGATTTGGAACAAACAATCTCTAAGGTGGCCAAAATCTTTTCTGCCGAAAGAATGAAACGTTATCGTCAAAAAGGCTTGAATGAGTTTGCCAGACAATTGATTGAGGAGGCTGGAGATAATGTCTGAAATATATGATTCTGTTGAAGATTTGGTCGGTCATACCCCGTTGGTTAAATTACATAAACTGATGAAAAAATTTAATCTGGCGGGAAATGTGTTGGGAAAGTGTGAGTTTTATAATCCGCTGTTTTCCATTAAAGACAGAATAGCTCTTAATATGATTAATAAAGCTCCGTTCAGCAAAATCAATGATGATACGGTTTTTATTGAAGCAACTTCGGGTAATACCGGTGTGGCGTTGGCCGCTTTTTGTGCTTATCGCGGTTATAAGCTGGTAATTGTTATGCCGGAAAATATGACCAGAGAAAAAATCGCTTTAATACGTCAGTTCGGTGCGGAAGTAATGTTGACCCCGGCAGCGGAAGGTATGGCGGGGGCTTTGAAAAAGGTTGATATGCTGAAACAACGTTCCGCAAACATTATAGAATTTAAGCAGTTTGAAAATCCGGCCAATGTGGAAGCTCATCAATTGACAACCGCGGTGGAAATTATGGAAGATACCGAAGGGGCAATAGATGCTTTGGTGTGCGGAGTGGGAACTTCCGGAACTTTGACCGGTATAGCTTCAACCTTAAAATCTTGTAACCCTGATTTGTATGTTATGGCTGTTGAACCGGCGGAGAGTCCGGTGTTAAGCGGCGGCGAAAAAGGTGCTCATCAAATCGGTGGTATAGGTGCGGGTTTTGTGCCGCCTTTTTATAGGCCGGAATTGGTAAACGAGGTCTTTAAGGTGGCAACCCAAAAGGCTTTTGAAATGAGTGAAATTGTGGCAAGAACCGAGGGGTTGCCTATTGGCGTTTCGGCCGCGGCGGCAGTTTGCGGCGCACTTGATTTGGCTTCTCGTCCGGAGTTTGAGGACAAAAATATAGTCGTGGTTTTGCCGGACAGCATTGAACGTTACCTTTCCAATGATTTTTTTAATAAAAAGGAAGAGGCGGTATAATGGGTTTTTGGTCTATTCTCGGTCGTTATGTTAATCGCCAATTATTGCTGAGCTTTTTTATAGTGTTTTTCGGTATTCTGGGGATTATTTTGATGTTTGATACCATCGAAGCGTTGCGCCGGGTGTCAGGCAGAGAAAACATAACTTTTTGGTTTACGGTGCAATATGCGGTAAGCAGAGTAACCAAAACAGCCGAAATAGTTATTCCTTTTGTTTTGATGGTGGCGGGAATGATAACTTTTTGGCGCTTGAGCAAAAGCAACGAATTTGTGGTAATTCGTTCAACCGGAGTTTCTATTTTCGGATTTTTGC
>JAGDBT010000046.1 GCA_017958895.1 Alphaproteobacteria bacterium
CAAAACGATTGCCACGAACGGCTTTGCCTTTATTAATGTGCTATCCTTGTTGCTGATTTCGCCGGTGGTAGCTTTTTATATGTTGCGGGATTGGCACGATTTTACGGGCAACATTTTTGATATGGTGCCGAAAAAGTATAAAAAAGATGTAAAGCAGGGAATTGCCGCGGTTAATCGGATTATTTCCGGCTATTTGCGTGGACAGGTTTTGGTTTGTCTGGCTTTGGGCATTTTTTATTCGGTCGGATTATGGTTAGTGGGGCTCGATATGGGGGTTCTGATAGGTCTTATTGCCGGCGTAATTTCTTTTATTCCTTATGTGGGCTCGGTTTCCGGTTTTTTAATGGCGATGATTTTGGTCATCACTCAATACGGAACATGGCCGAAAATTGCCGAGGTTATAGCGGTATTTTTGATAGGACAATTTATTGAAGGAAATTTCCTGACTCCGAAATTGGTGGGAGAAAATATCGGTTTGCACCCGGTTTGGGTGATGTTTGCCTTATTGGCCGGCGGAGTTTTGTTGGGCCTTTTGGGTATGATAATTGCCGTGCCGATGGCAGCCTGCATAGGCGTTTTCTGCCGCTTTTTGTTGGAAAAATACAAAAAGAGCGCTATTTATCTTGAAAAATAGATTACGGCTTATTCTTCTTAATAAGGCGGGATTTACTTGCGATAATTATTATCGGTGCGGTATTTTTGCATATAAGCCGCATTTTCTGCCGAGGTTAATATGCCGGCGCGTCTTTTGCCCATTCTGCGGGCATTGTCGGATAAACGTCTGTATCTTTGGGCCTGTTCTTTGTAATATTCCGCAGTGTCCGGATCTTGATCCTTTTGGCAAATATCAACGGCAGAATCACAAAAAGCGGCCTTTCCTTCGTTGGCTTCCGACCTTTTGAAATAAGGTTCTTTTATAAGCTCAATAGCATCATCAATTAGGCCCAATTTTCTGTGAGCCGGCATGGATTCATCTTCAAGGTAAAAGGATATCTTGTTCAATTCTTTTTCTATGGCTTCTCTTTTTTTGACATTCAATACTTGGTAACGATATTGGTTTACGACGGTTTTGAAAAGAAAACTTCTTTTATGTTTTGACATTTCGTAGGTGCTGTTAATTATTTCTCCATATAAAGAAAAATCAACACCGCGTCGATGAATATAGGCATCTTTGGCAAGTCTTTCCAAATCGGCATCATGGCCTTTTTCGGTAAGAGCCAAACGTTTTTGCAAAACTTTGCAATAATAAGTGTTGGCATGCGGATGGATACGGCTTGTTTCCCATAAAACTCTATCAAAAGCTTTGGCTTTTTTATCGTTGTCAACCAAGGCATCCATAATTTCAAACTGACGTAAATCCAATATCGAATAAGCTTCCTCAGCTTCCGAACCGCTGTCAAATGCAGATATGGTTTGCTGAAATTTATCGCTTAATGCGTCAAAGTTTTTTTCTTCCTCGCTTGCCATGATGCCTCCTTTAGAGATTTTTCACCATCTTCATAAAGGTTATACCCTGTTCGTCAAAGGCCTCACCCTCGGCCTTATAACCCATTTTTTCATAAAAATTCACCACAAAAAGCATGGCGTGCATGATTATTTGCTTATAGCCGGCCTCTTTGGCTCTTTTTTCGGCATACTTAACCAATTCCTGTCCGACACCTTCTCCTTGATATATGGTATCGACAGCCACTTGCATCATGCGGATTTTTTCATCGTCAATCGGGGCTAAAATCAGTCCGCCGAGCAATTTATTATCCAACATTTCCACACAACCGATATGCAAATATTTTGCTTCTTCCGGTCGGAATGAATCCAAAAATTTCAAACCCAGCGGTTCGAGCAGAACTTTATAGCGCAGTTCCACCAATTCATTGTAACGCGAAGATCCGAAATCTATATCAATCATTTTGCGCATCAGTAAAAATCCTTTTCGTCAATTTTTTATATTAAAACATATTTTTTGAGTTTTGACAATAATTATTGATTAAAACAAAAAAATAAATTATGTTGACTTAAATTCCAAAGGAGAGGAAATGACCGATTTAAGTTTAATTCGCAATTTTGCCATTATTGCCCATATTGACCACGGAAAATCAACAATCGCCGACAGAATGATTGAATTTTGCGGCGGTTTGCAGCGACGCGAGATGACCGAGCAAGTGCTTGATTCAATGGATATTGAACGGGAACGAGGCATAACCATTAAAGCGCAAACGGTCAGGCTTAATTATAAAGCAAAAGACGGCAAAACTTATCAGCTTAATTTGATAGATACTCCGGGACATGTTGACTTTACTTATGAAGTTTCCCGGTCATTGGCCTCTTGTGAGGGGTCGGTTTTGGTGGTTGATTCCACGCAGGGAGTTGAAGCGCAAACTTTAGCGAATGTTTATTTGGCGCTGGATAATGATCACGAAATTGTTGTGGCTTTGAACAAAGTCGATTTGCCGTCGTCTGATGTGGAGCGGGTTAAAGAGCAGATAGAAGATGTTATCGGGCTTGATACTTCAACGGCAGTCAGGGTTTCGGGTAAAACCGGCGAGGGAATAGAAGATTTATTGGAAGCGGTGGTAAATTATCTGCCGGCTCCGAGCGGAGAAGAAAACAAACCGACTAAGGCCCTGTTGATAGACAGTTGGTATGACTCTTATTTGGGGGTGGTTATTTTGGCGCGGGTTAAAGACGGAATTTTGCGCAAAAAACAAAATATCCGCATGATGTCAACCGGTTTGGATTATGTGATTGATAAAATCGGGGTTTTTACGCCTAAAATGAAAGATGTGGAGGCTTTATACCCCGGAGAAGTCGGTTTTATTACCGCCAGCATAAAGAGTTTGGACGATTGCAAAATCGGTGATACCATAACTGATAATCGGCAGCCGTGTGCCGAGGCATTACCGGGATTTAAACCTTCGGTATCGGTTGTTTTTTGTTCCATCTTTCCGGTTGACAGCAGTCAATATGATGCGCTTAAAGAGGCCTTGGCCAAACTTAAATTGAATGATGCGAGCATAGAATATCAGCCGGAAAATTCCGGTGCTTTGGGACTGGGTTTTCGGTGCGGCTTTTTAGGTTTGTTGCATATGGAGATTATTCAGGAGCGAATCGGTCGGGAATTTGATTTGGATATTATCACTACCGCACCTTCCGTGGCCTATAATCTTTATATGACCAACGGTCAACAAATGGTGTTGGACAATCCGGCCGACATGCCTGATCCGTCAACGATTAAAATGATAGAAGAGCCTTTGGTCAGGGCCACGATTATGGTGCCGGATACTTATTTGGGCGCAATTTTGAAGTTGTGTACGGAACGTCGGGGTGTTCAGGAAGATTTGACTTATGTCGGAAATCGAGCCATGGTGATTTATAAAATTCCGTTAAGCGAGATAGTTTTCGATTTTTATGACCGGTTGAAATCAATCAGCAGCGGATATGCGAGTTTTAATTATGAACTTATAGGTTATGCACCGGCTGATTTGGTTAAGGTGCAAATTTTAATAAATGAAGAACCGGTTGATGCGTTGGCCTTTTTATGTAATCGCGGTGAAGCCGAAGCCCGCGGCAGACAGATTTGCGGGCGTTTGAAAGATTTAATCCCGAGACATTTGTTCAAAATTCCTTTGCAAGCGTCAATCGGCGGCAGAATTGTGGCACGTGAAACCATATCGCCGATGCGCAAAGATGTTACGGCAAAGTGTTATGGCGGTGATGTTACCCGCAAACGGAAATTGTTGGATAATCAAAAGAAAGGTAAACAGAGAATGCGTCAATTCGGCAAAGTGGAAGTACCGCAATCGGCGTTTATTGAAGCCTTGAGAATAGGTGATAACTAAATTTTTCGGTCGATGTTTTTATAATCGGCAATCATGTTTTTAAGCCGTGGATTTGAAAAAGGTTGCCGGTTGCTTATGGATTTTGTATTTTCTTTATATTCTTTTATGATTTGTTCGACCTTTTCATCCTGATAAGGTTGTTTTTTTGTTGTTGCTCTTGCTAATTTTTCGGTCGGTAAAACCGGCGGTTGTTCGACAATCGGCTGTTCTTTCGGCATACCCTGTATGATCACAGGCTTATCGGCGGGTTTGCTTCTTTGATGTTGTTGAATTTTTTGCTGAACAAGGTTATTCAATTGTTCTTGTTTTTTCTGTTGTTCTGCTTTTTTTTGTTCCTCGGCAAGTCTTTGCTGACGAGCCTGTATTTGCTCTTGTGTCAGGGGCATTGATATTCCTTTGTAGCGCATCGCTTCAACCGATGGCAGTTTTTCTTGTGTCGGTTTAGTCTTTAGGGCATTTTTTGGCACAAAAAAGCCCGGCATTTTATCGGTCCGTTGAATAGTTTGCGTTGCCGCCGGAGTAACCGCGGATATAAATAACAAAATCAGCAGAAAGATAAGTTTTTTCATAATTTCACCCTCGAGCATATTATATAGATAAAGTATTAACGGAGACTTAAGAAATTGGTGTTAGAGTGTAAGAAGGTGGGAACAAATGAAAAAAGTAATAATTACGGCAATCGTTTTAGGTTTGATGAGCGGTGTTGCGCAAGCGGCATCTTATGAATATTCGTATAAGCAGTGCAAAGATATTATGAAGCAGAATCCGCCGGAAATTAACATAGTTTATAACTATGGCGATTTAGTTTACGACAATTCCAAAAATGCGGAAGAGTTGGTGGAGCTGTTCAAAGAAGTAGAGCCGAATCATGAGGCCAATAATATTTACGGTCTGACCGCCTTATCTCCGCATATTTCCATGAAAACGACGGTTCAATATGATAATTTAAATTCGGGACGTTATTGTTTTTATCCGCGAACCATTGATATAAAAGTTTGGTATGAGCCGAAAGTTTATATTTTGAATTCGTTGAAAATAGGAAGCTGTCGCTTTAATGTAACGGTAAGACACGAGCAGACACATTTGGATTTCGGGCATCATGCATTACCGATTTTCGCGGGGATTATCAAGAAAGAATTGCCGCAAATCATAAATGATGTCGGACCGCGGGTGGAATCCGATAATAATAGCGACGAAAATTTGGCAATGGTAGCGCAATATTTAAATCAGGATTATCACAAACAGATAGAGGTGTTATTTGACGAGTTCAAAGAAGGGTTGGATGAACAGAATGCCCTTATTGATTCGGTAGAAAACTATCAGGAAGAGAATTTGTTGTGTCAGGATTGACGGCAAATTTTGCTCAACATTTGCAGACATTCGTTAATGTTATCCGAGGCATAATCAATAAATTCGGTCCCCATATCATTGGGTTTGCCATGGCATAAGCGCATGGTGGTCATGCCGGCTTTTTTAGCAAATTCCAGATTGGAATAGCTGTCATCAACAAAAATACAATTTTCGGGTTTTAAGCCGGCCGTTTGGCAAAACTCCAAATATACATCGGCACTTTCATTTTTTTTGTAACGATCAAAATCTTCAACGGAATAAAAACGACCGACAAAAAAGTCATATAAACCTATGTGCTTTAGAATCGCGGCACAGGCATCGCGGGAACTGGTTGAAAAAATGTATTGCGGACAAGCCAATTTTTGCAAATCTTCCGCTAAATGCTCATACGGAGTTATGAGATGCAGGTTTTGTTCTTTGCGTTTATGATAAGATTTTGCCAATTCCATCGGGTCAATGCCGTATTTTTGGCAGAAAATCTCTCCGCCGTCTCTGTAAATTCGGTATGATTCGGTTACCATTGCTTTGGCGGTAGCCAGATCAAGAGGCAGATTGAAGTCTTCTATGGCCGCTTGAGCGGTTATTTCATCCATGCGATCGTGAAATTGCGGCGTTTCTCTATAAAGAGTATTATCCAAATCCCAAACAATGGTGAAATGTTTCATTATTACATCCTTTCTTTAAACCTCTAAATAGATAGCACAAATATTTTCAGCGTCAAGTTTAAAAGCCATCTTGATTTTTGCCGGTAAGCGCTTATTTGCAAAAAGAGGTAACGGAAAATGAGAAATAAATTGATTTTATCTTTAATATTATGGTCTTCCGTGGCGGTTTTTTCCAAAACGGAAATCATTTTTGAGGCAAACAAAAACATTCCGAACTTGGAACTCCCTGTTATGGAGACAAGCTTTCTGTTGCAATTGCCTGAAGAAACAATAAGCGAAGAAGTTGAGGAAAATTAGCAGATTTTTTCCACCAACGCGACAACTTTTTCCAACACCTGAGGTATTGATAAATCAGTAGTGTCGATGATTACGGCATCGTCAGCCGGTTTAAGCGGTGCGGTCGAACGATTGCTGTCACGTTCGTCGCGGGCAATCATATCCTGCAAAACATTTTCGTAAGAGGCATCCATACCCTTGGCGATATATTCGTCATAGCGACGTTTTGCTCTGACTTCGGTTGATGCGGTGATAAAAAGCTTCAAATCAGCCTGAGGACAAATTACGGTGCCGGTATCTCTGCCGTCATATACAACACCTGCGGCAGGTGTGCCATCGGCAAATATCGGTTTGTTGGCAAAATCTTTTTGCATATTCAAAAGGGCCGCTCTTACTTTGGGATGTGCCGATACAACCGAAGCGGCATTACTGCCGATGCCGGAGCGAAAATCAGGATGCTTCGATAAAGAAATCATCTGCGGAAAAGTCAACTTTTCGGCGATTTCCGTTGCTTGTTCTTCATTTTTAATATCTTTGCCGTCAAGAACCATTTGTAAACCAACGGCACGATAAACCATTCCCGTATCAAAATAGGCCAGCTTATATTTCTGTGATAAAGCCGATGAAATTGTGCCTTTTCCGGCCGCTGCCGGTCCGTCAATCGTAATAATCATGATAAAATTCCCAGTTTTTTAGCGATTTTATATTTTCATTAACATATCTTGAATTATAATGCCAATCAAAAATGGAATTATGCAAAGGTTTTTGTTGTTGGCCATAAGGTTGAAGAGGTAATTTATGAAATTTTTAATCGCCGATGATCACGAGTTGTTTTTGCAAGGGTTGGAATTTATTCTGCGCAAGGAATATTCCGATGCGGAGATTGTTTTAGCCAAGAATTATACCGAAATTTTTGATATTTTGGAAAAGAACCGTGATTTTGATTTGATTTTGACCGATTTGGCGATGCCGGGAGCAAATTGGCTTGATGCCATATTGCGTATGCATAAGATGTGTCCGGAGATACCGATAATTATTATTTCGGCGGTTTTTGAAAAAGAAATTTTGCAAAAAACCTATGATTTCGGAGTTTCCGGTTATGTTTCAAAATCTTTTCCGAACAGTTTGATAATCGGAGCTATAAATCTGGTGTTGGCCGGTGGTGTGTATATTCCGCCGGAAATTTTGCAGATGAGCACCCAATCTTCATCGGAAACCGTAAGAAATATGGTTAGAGATTTAAATAAGGCACAAGTTTCCGAAAATAAATGCAACCTCACTCCGCGGCAGATAGATGTTTTGTATTGTATGGCCGAAGGTTTGGCCAATAAACAGATAGCCTATAAACTCGGTTTGAGTGAAGGAACGGTAAAAATTCATATTACTTTGCTGATGCGAAATTTGGAAGTCAACAACAGAACGGCGGCTGTAAGAAAAGCTTTGCAATTAGGGCTGATTAAGGATGTTGAATAAGGAGCAGGTTATGACGGAATTGAATAAAAAACCCGAATACATGGATGTGTCTTTTAACAAGATTTATAATAAGAAAAGGCTCTGCTCAGTCCTTGATGACCCGAGAATCTCCGCAGTTTTGACTCTGGGGGCTGAAGGCAAAATAGTTAAAGATATTTTGCGTGAAATAACCAACAATGCGCATGTTTTGCAAATCGGTGTTACTTTCGGCAGTGAAATTTCGGCGGTTTATGAAAAAGTTTGCAAAAAAGGAAAGTTTGATATTTTTGATGTTTCGGAAGAACAGGTGGCTTGGGCAAGAGAACGTTACAGCCATCATAATATCAACATAATCAATTATAATGCCCTTTTACCTTGGGATGAAAAATATGATGTGATAATTTGTTATAATTTGTTGCATGAGTTGCCGCTGAAAAGTCGTTGTCAGGTTATGGATAATGCCCTTAGCAGTTTAACCAACGGTGGCAAGGCAATCTTTGTGGATTATGCCGAGCCGAAGTGGTGGAATCCGCTCAAATGGCCTTTATTCCTGTTTAACAGATTATATAAGCCTTTTGCGGAAAGTATGTGGCAAGAACCGCTGGAAAATTTTTGTTCTTTGAAAGAAAAATTCCGTTGGAGTCATCAGTATTATCGCGGTCGTATTTATCAGAAAACGGTTGCGGTGGGCAAGATTTTGAGCAGTGAAGATGTTCTGAAATTAACCAAATTATTTAAAGAAAAATAAGGGTGGCGGAATTTTATTGAAAAAATATTAAGGGCGTTATATAGTCGGGAAGTTTAATTAACGGATTAGGAAAGAAAATGGCAAACGAAACAAATATTCACAGAGAATCGAGATTGGTAAAATTAAAGACCTTGCAGGAGAAGAATTATAATCCTTATCCTTACAGGTTTGTGCCGACAATTTATGCTGCGGAACTGCAGGAAAAATATAAAGATTTGGAAGCCGGAACCGACACGGAAGACAGGGTGGTTGTTGCCGGTCGCGCCATGGCGGTGCGTAACAGCGGTATGTTTGTGGATATTAAAGATAAAAGCGGAAAGATACAGGCTTTTTGCTATAAAAAAATTCTTCCGGAAGCCGATATGGAAATATTAAAGTGCGTTGATGTGGGCGATATGGTCGGTGTGGCCGGTTTTGTGCGCCGTACACCGCGCGGCGAACTTACGATTGCGGCGGAAAAATTTGATATTATAGCCAAATCGTTGCAGCCTTTGCCGGAAAAGTTTCACGGATTAACGGATACTGATGCCCGTTATCGTCAACGTTATGTTGATTTTATAATGAATGAAGACAGCAAAGAAATATTCAAAAAACGTTGCCGTATAACCTCGGCAGTGCGTCGCTATTTTGAAAATCATGATTTCTTAGAGGTGGAAACACCGATGTTGCACCCGATTATGGGCGGTGCGAACGCCAAGCCGTTTATTACGCATCATAACGCTTTGGATATGGATTTGTTTTTGCGTATTGCGCCGGAGTTATACTTGAAAAAATTAGTGGTGGGCGGTTTTGACCGAGTGTTTGAAATCGGCCGAAATTTCCGCAACGAAGGAATTGATAAAAATCACAATCCGGAATTTACGGGTTTGGAAGCCTATCAGGCTTATGCCGATTATAATGATATGGCGGATTTAATTGAAGATTTGGTGCGTTTTGTGGCCAAAGAGGTTTTGGGAACAACCACTTTAACACTCGGAGAAAAAGAAGTTGATTTAACAAAGCCGTTTGCTCGCAAGTCTATTATTGATTTGATTAAAGAAAAAACGGGAGCCGATTTTATGACGGCGGAAACTTTGGAACAAGCGGTAGAACTGGCAAAGTCCGTGGGAGTAGATGCCGGTGCCTGCAGTTGCTGGGGTAAAGTAATTCAGGAAGTGTTCGATGAAAAAGTAGAAGCTTCTTTAATTGAACCGACTTTTGTTATGGATATGCCTAAAGATGTTTCGCCGTTAGCCAAGACTCATCGTGCGAATCCGCGCTTAGTGGAGCACTTTGATGCTTATTTGGGAGGAATGGAAATAGGTTGCGCCTATTCCGAACTTTCCAATCCTTTGGAACAGCGCGAACGTTTTGAAGCCGAAGTGGCGGCTCGCGAAAAAGGAGATGATGAAGCGCAAATGCTTGATGAAGATTTCTTAAACGCTTTGGAAAACGGTTTTCCGCCTTCCGGAGGTATGGGAATGGGTATTGATCGTTTGGCTATTTTATTAACGGGAGCGGAAACTATTCGCGATGTTATCGCTTTTCCGACTTTAAGAAAGAAAGATTAAAAGGAGACGACTTATGAGAAAAATTTCAATTTTTGTTTGCTTATTGTTAGCTGTTGTTATAGGAGAAATCGGATTTCTTTTGTATGACGGTTTTAACTCTGAACAACCGACGGCAAACCGAGTAAAAGAAATGATTTTACCGGGGGCGGCAAATGCACAGGTTGTGGCAACGGAAAGTGAGGGAGTAAATCCCCTTTTATTTGAGAGACATTCGTCTGAAGAAGTGGGCAAACAGCTTGATGAAATAAGCGACTCTTTGAAGTTCGGAAAGTGGTTGGAAGAAATCAGCAAAACGGAAGAAAGCGCAGTTGCTCAAGAAGAAATCGCTGTTCAAGAACAAACCGAAGAACAGCCGGAAAATGGTGTAGCGGAAGTTGTAGTTACCGAACAGGAAGAAGTTCAAGAAGTGGCGATAAATGAAGAAACCGCTGAACCTGCGGAAGCTCCGATTGTTGTTCAGGAAGAGATTGTGGCAGAAGAAGTGGTTGCTGTTGAGCCGGCTCCTGCGGAAAAAGTTATAGAAAGACAGGAAAAGGCCGTTGAAAACACCGAAAACAAAGTGTTGGTGGCGGTTGTTATTGATGATATCGGTTTAAGTGTTCCGTTCAGCAGAGAAATCTCCGGCTTTAACAAGCCGTTGACGCTTTCTATGTTGCCTTATGGCGCATCAAATAAAAAACAGGCTGAAATGCTGAGAAAAGCCGGCTTTGAAGTTATGCTTCATGTGCCGATGATGCCGCATGTTCCGGCAAACTTGGCACCGGTTACGCTTTCGCCGGAAATGAGCAAAAAAGAAATCCAAGACGATTTGGAAACCATGCTTGCTCGTTTTGAAGGCTCGGGTATAGTCGGAGCAAATAACCACATGGGAAGTCTTTTCACCGAAAAAGAAACCGGAATGCGCTATTTTATGGAATTCTTAAAAAGCAAGGGATTGTATTTTATGGATTCTCGCACCACGGCCAAGTCGGTAGGCAAAAAAGTGGCAGCGGAATACGGTGTGCCGTTTATCGAAAGAGATGTTTTCTTGGATAATGAACGCGATTATAAATATATAATGGGACAATTCAAAAAACTGGAAAACATAGCCAAGAAAAAGGGTCATGCGGTGGCAATCGGACATCCTTACGGGCAGACCTTAAAAGCGTTGCGTGATTGGGCCGCAGAGGCGGAAAATCGTGGGGTTAAACTGGTAACGACCTACGATTTGGTCAGAAAAATAAATAATAAATAATAAAAATTTTGTTTTGTATGCAAAAAAGTTCTTGACCTTGTAAAAAAATACAAGTATATATGCGTATGTTCTTTAGCGATGGTCCCATCGTCTAACGGTTAGGACATCACCCTTTCACGGTGGCAATATGGGTTCGAGTCCCGTTGGGATCACCAATACAAACGGCAGGTATAAAAACCGCCGTTTTTTCTTTTTAAATCAAGCACTTAAGCGAGTTCGAATGTTATGTTTTTGAAAACAGGCATTTTGGGAAATTTTACGAACTCGCTATGTAAATAATGTAATAAAATCAAGCAGTTAAGCAGTTGGAGTACGGTATGGTTGTAGATCTGCATTTAACTTGGTTGATGTAATGACTTTTCACCAAAATGGGAAAGGAAATAGTCAAACCTTTGCAAAATCTGCTGAGGTTTCAAATTTATCAAGTATTATCATATCAACAGCTTTACTTTTACAAAAACTCATATTATTCTTTGGTAAATAAAACCGGAATATTAATATGACTGATGAGAATAAGGATAATATAAAAATTGCTTTCAATGAATGGTTAACTCAATCAAAAGATAACAAGATCAAAACTACATCATTGACAGCATCTGAGTATATTGGTCGGTTAAGTAGGTTAAGTCAAAGATTATATGGCAAGGAAGATTTTCAAAGTCTCCAAAACAACATTTATATACTTCACCTCTTATTTATGGATAGCTCCAACTGGATAAATATTGAAACAGATGATTTAAATAGTGTTGTGGCTTATTTGTATAGTCACAAGCATAAAAGTCGCAACTTGAATGATCATTACAATCAATTCTTTCATTCTTTAAGAAAACAATTAACTTTACCATTATCTTTTTCTTCTCAGCATCCGGATTTCTTTTTCGGTATGCTTAAAAGTACTGAAGAATATATAAGACTATCAGATTGGATTAAGCAGGTATTTATAACCGAAAAATCCCTACATTACTTATCTTGGCTATATATTAATAAGGCAGAAAAAAGAAAAATCGCAACAGCTTTATTAAAGTTCAGTATTTTTTTAACCACAACAAAAGCTATTTCTGATAACGTTATTGGTTTGCTAAGTAAAAAAATACTTTGGTCAAAAAGAAAAAATAAAAAAAATGATTTTGTTCAGATTGATGAAGCAAATGGGGTAGAAGGTCGCAATTTTTATTCCAGATATAAAGAAGGAAAAGTAGAAAAATTACTGTCAGTTCAAGAAGTGACACAGGCTTTAGGCTGTGCTGATAGTATGGTACGTGGTTTGATAGAAAAAGGAAAATTAAATATCAAACCAGGAACAAAAAAGATTATAGCTGAAAATGTCCGTAGATTTTTGAGAAGAAGGCATACTAAAAGAA
>JAGDBT010000047.1 GCA_017958895.1 Alphaproteobacteria bacterium
ATGCGCGAACTTTGTTGCGCGAGACGATTTTATCTCCTGATGATTATACGGTTGAATACGGCGAGGATACCTATGACAAAATGCAAATGATGCATATTATTGCCCATCAACTGGTTGTAAATTGCGCCAATAATAACCCGCACAAGGTTTTTGCGGAAATAATTGAACATGCCGCCGAAGTTAGAAAGCACATGAACGACGGCTACATCTCCGATGAAGATTTTGAATTGCGCTAATCTTTTTTGAAAAAAGCTGAACATCATGAATTTGTCCTGTTTTCATCTTTGGCTTTGTATAAAGCTTCCGATTTGCAAAACGATGACATTTATCACGAGTTGCTGTTAAACATCATCCGTCTGCGAGAATATCAGGATTTGGTCTTGAATTATACTCGTGATGAAAAAAATATTGAAATAGATCGCGATGAATTTCAACGAGCCCTACCGGTTTATAAGATGTTGAAATCTTTGCAAGCCTTGGGATACGACTATAATTTCAGCCCTAAAGAACGTGCCGCCATGGGCATAGAACATGACGATGATGAAGACCTGACAAACAGTTTTAATTATTATAACTGGCTCAAACGTCTTATGCTCTTGCAATTAAGAAAAGAAAACTTATCTGATATTTCAGACAGTTCTCAACCGGTTAACCGCGAAGAACACAGTTTTACATCTTCACAACCGCAGTCTGCGGAAGAACCGATTGGTTTGGAAGAGAGAATTGCACAATTACGTGGGATTTATGATAAAAGAAGATTTGACAGAAACAGATTTATTATGCTAGAAAAGTCTAAAGAACCCGGAACGGGCGATAAAGAAGAAATTAATTAAGGAGAAGTAGAATATGGGTATTATCACTTTGTTAATCATGCCTTTCTTAGATATTTTGAGTGTTGTAATCAGCGTTTATTTTAAGGTTGTGGCCGTTGATATAATTTTATATTGGCTGTTGCGCTATAATATCATCACCGTACACAACAAATATGCCGAAAAGTTTATGCAGATTTTGAAGGCTTTAACCGAACCGGCTTATAACTTTATTCGCAAAAAAGTAAAACCGATCGGAGAGCATGATATTGCCCCTTATGTTCTGCTTTTGATAATTTGGTTTATCGGCTCGTTTGTTGCTTATCTGAACGAATGGATCAGACCTTCTTAATATGAGTTTCTGGCAATACGATAAAATCGGTTATATTTTGCGAATAAAACTCACGCCGAACGCCTCTTCTTGCGGATTCGGAGATTTGTGGATATCTGCCGACGGGTTGCCTTACTTAAAGGCTTATGTAACGGTTGCGCCGGAAAAGGGCAAAGCTAATGCCGAACTCATAAAAATGCTGGCAAAAAAGCTGTCGATGGCCAAAAGTTCTCTGCAAATAATCAACGGCGAAACCGAGCATTTAAAAAAGATTCGCTTAACCGTAACCGCCTCTTCGGATGATACGGAAACAAAACTCAACAGTTTGATAAAGGAAAATGCCTGATGACCGCAAAAATTATGGATGGTAAATCTTTGGCCGAGGAAATTCTTGCTGATTTGCAAAAAAAAATCTCTCAATTGCCGGTTGCTCCGCATTTGGCCATAATTTTGGCCGGCGATGACGATTCCAGCCTGATTTATGTGCGCAACAAACAAAAAGCCGCTGAAAAAATCGGCATGCAGACAACGCTGTTTCATTTGCCGGAAAATGTCAGTCAGGAAGAAGTCCTGAATATTGTTGACCATTGTAACAACGATGAGAAAATAAACGGCATTATCGTGCAATTGCCGTTGCCGAAACATCTGAATTCCAACCTGATAATCAACAGTATAAATCCGCAAAAAGATGTAGACGGTTTTCACCCCTATAACACCGGACTGTTGCAAAACAATGAAAAACCTTATTTTGTTGCCGCCACCCCTTTGGGAATTATGACCTTAATCAAACAAGTTTGTCCTGATTTAAGCGGTAAAAATGTGGTTTTAATCGGTGCTTCTCTGATTGTCGGCAGACCTTTGGCTACCCTGTTGCTCAATCAGGAATGCACGGTAACCGTAACCCACATTCATACCTTAAACATTCGCGAACTCACCCAAAAAGCCGATATTTTGGTTGCCGCCTGCGGAGTGTCCAAATTGGTTAAAAAAGATTGGATAAAACCCGGCGCAATTTTGATTGATGTCGGCATAAATCGAGAAAACGGCAAGGTTTGCGGTGATATAGATTTTGCCGACATTGTTGAAAAAGCCGGTGCCGTTACCCCGGTACCGGGCGGAGTTGGTCCGATGACCGTTGCCATGCTCTTGCACAACACTTTTCAGGCATATTTGTTGCAACACAATCTTTAATGTGCTTTTTCAATGATTATATTTTCTTTTGAAAGGAAAATATAATGCCCTCATCCGACATTTCGCCGCTATTCATTTATAATGATTCGCTTAATCTCGCCGGCCTTTTTAACAATATGTCTTATGGCTCGGAATTGCAATTGTTTAACACCGACAATTTGTACAAACTTTTGCAATATCGCAAAGAATTATTCCCGAAAATATTGCTTATCAACCAACCGGAAGACGAAAAATCACTCCCGCAAATTTTTGATTATCTTGATGAGCAAAATTTGCCTTATTCTCCGATAATCATCATCGTAAAAAACTCAACGCAAAAATTTTTAATTGACCGACGAATTTCTCATTACTTAACTTTTCCGCAAGATAAAGAAAAATTTCGAGATATTATGGAAAGCTATGATTTAGGTCATAAAAATCCGCAAATTCTTTTGCTTTCCTCTTTTAATCCGCAGACCGATAAACTTCACAGCAGTCTGAGTTTTTATAACCTCTCTTATTTTGAAACACACACCATAGCCGCCGCGGCTTTGTATTTGCAAAAAAATCAACCTTTAAGCATTTGCATTGAAGCTGTTCCGCAATTTTCCGATGCTGCCCAAATCTTCAATTCTCATCGCATTTTTTATGTGGATAGCACTCAAGATATTACTGAAATAAAAAAATTTCTAAACTAATATCTTTTCATAAATGCTTTTTGAGGAAACCTATGTCTTTTAATAAATTGGTTCGTCGAATTTATGATACCGTAATCAACTTATCAGCCGAAAGAAATGCCGCTTTTTGGCTGTTTGTCGTTTCTTTTGTGGAAAGTTCCTTTTTTCCGATTCCGCCGGATATAATGTTAATTCCGATGATTTTAGCCACCCCGAAAAAAGCTTGGAAATTGGCCGGTATCTGCACTCTTGCCAGCGTGCTCGGTGCTTATTTGGGATATGTTATCGGTTTTTATTTCTTCCAACTTATCGCCGAACCTATTCTCAATTTTTACGGCTATATGGATAAATTCTTATCATTTAAAAATCTCTATAATCAATACGGCGCTTGGTTTGTTTTCGGCGCCGGCATAACTCCGTTTCCTTACAAAATTATCACCATTTTAAGCGGGGTGGTACATCTTAATCTGGCGGTTTTCACCATATCTTCCATAATTGCCCGAGGCTTGAGATTTTATTTAATTGCCTGGTTGCTATTCGCTTATGGCGAAAAAATGAAAAAATTTATAGAAAAAAATCTCGGTTGGCTCTCTTGTTTATTTTTGGCGCTTTTAATTGGCGGTTTTCTTATTATCAAGATTTTTTAATGATTCGTCTCTAATCACCAAAATCTTGTCTATAACCTTATCATTATCCCATTCTATCGAACCGGTAATCTGCCCTATTTCTTCGCCGTTTTTATCAACCAAAATAGCGGTAGGAGTTGTTCTGATGCCCATTCCGTCGCGAAAACGGCTCTGTCTGTCCGAATAATTGGCCAAATTACGAATTCCCAAGCGAGCCAAAAAAGTGCGCCGCTCATCAGGTGTTCGCCACTCGTTTTCCGGCGAAATGGTAATGATGGCAATTCCCGAACCTCTGACCTTTTCGGCAAAGGCACTCAGATGCTTTAAATCTTTCAAACAAGGTCCGCAACGTCTTGACCACAAAACGGCAATCAATAAATCTTCCTTAAAGTCCGAAAGTTTATAGCCGTTGCCGCTGTCACCGTAAAAACTTACCGCCGGAATATAACGCGGTTGTTCAAAAAGGTTTAGCTTTGCCTGCGCCACAGATACCTGCAGTGCCAGAAACCCCAAAAACACAAACCATTGTAAAATTTTTTTCATTTTTCAAAAACTTTCTTGCAAAACTAAGTTCTCATTAACCTTTCGCTGTTATAATAATTACAATATAAGCTTCAAAAAAAGGTTAACAAATGAAACAATCGTCTAAAATACTTATACTTATGTGCGCATATGTCATAATATCTGTCTTTATGGTATCTTGCGGACGTTATTCGCCGGCCTCTCCGGTTGAAGGCAACGGATATCCGCACCACTACCCGCATCAGGGAGAATAGAAATGGCTGAAAAAAATATAGAGAGAATTCCTTATGTGGAATTCGCTGATAATGCCAATGAAAGAACCCCTTGCGTTCTGGTTCTGGATTGCTCGGGATCCATGCGTGATGAACCCATAAAACAGCTTAATGCCGGTTTGGTGGCGCTGGAAAAAGAACTTAAAGAAGATATTGATGCCAGTTCCCGTGTGCAAATTTTAATCATTAAGGCTTTCGGCAAAGACGAAGTAAAAATAGAATCCGACTGGACCGATGCCATGAATTTTACGGCTCCGGTTATGGAAGCCGGAGGTTTAACTCCGCTCGGAAAAGCCATGGAAACCGCCTTGCAAAAAATTGAAGAACAAAAATGCCTTTATGACAGTTGCGGTATAACTTCCAAACGCCCGTGGATATTTTTAATCAGCGACGGCGAACCTACCGATTACGGTTGGGAAGAAGCGGCTGAAGTTTGTCGTTATGCTCAAAAAAATAAAAAAGTGGTCATTCACGCCATCGGTACTCAAGGTGCAAATTTGGATAAACTGGCAAAATTTTCCATGTTGCCGCCTAAAAGGCTGACCGGCTTAAAATTTACGGAATTTTTCCTTTGGCTCAGCCGCAGCGTTTCTTGTATTTCCAAAGCCGCTCCGAATGCAGATCACTATATGGATGATATAACCGATTGGAACGAGAAATAATTAATGACCAATGCCGCGCAACATATAAAAGTTATAGCAACTTCTTTGCAAGGTTCTCTGCATAAAAGCAAAGGTTTGCCTTGCCAAGATTATTGTTGTTCAAAGGTTTTGAAAAATAAACTGGTAGCGGTTGTATCGGATGGTGCCGGTTCGGCTTCTTACAGTCAGATAGGTGCACGTTTGATTTGTAAAACTCTCTGCGATTCGTTAATACATTCCAATTTAAGCAATATTCGCGAAGATGTTATAAATGCCGTTAATACAGCTCGTGAAAAATTGTTGCTTCATCGTCTGAACAAAACCAAAGATGAAAACGGTTTAATAAATTTTGCCGCTACTTTTGTCGGAGTTTTTTGTTATCATAACAGCGGAATTTTCTTTCATATCGGTGACGGTGCCGGTATAGCTTTTAAGCATGGCGAATATGATAAGATGATAATTTCCGAGCCCGCTAACGGAGCGTTTTCGTGCGAAACCTTTTTTTATACCATGGATGACTGGCAAGATTATCTGCGCTTTACGACTTTTGAAAATATTGATCGTTTAATACTCATGACCGACGGTGTAAGCGGCTTTGTTTTTGCCGACGATTTTTATAAAATTCGCAGCAACTTTTTTCTGCCGATTGTTGAATATTTAGAAAACACCAAAACCAAAAAACAGGCCCTGCCGGCCCTTATCAATACTCTCAATGACGAACGTGCTCAAAGGCTTAATGCCGATGATAAAACCTTTTTATGGGCCAAACTGCCATGACGGAAAAAACGGAATCTTTTTTAGCTCTGTATCCTGACGGTCATCACGAAACGATTACCCTCGGTGAAGTTTTGCATAAGGGCGGAGCGGCGGGAAAAATTTATCGAGATGCTTCGCACCCCGGCAGTGTGGCTAAAATATTTCATGATTTAGATAAAAGCGATACCAATCGCAAAAAATTGCAATCAATGCTCTTGAATCGCCCTAACATTCCGGTAATTAACAACAAAGGAACGGACTATATTCAAATTGCCTGGCCTACGGCTCTTTTGGAAAACGATAAGGGTTTCTGCGTTGGCTATCTTATGCCTTTGATAGATACCAATCGCGCCATTTCTTTGGACTACCTCATACAAAAAGCCGTACGTCGAAAACTCGGACTTCCGGAAAATTATCTGTATCGTTTGTTTGCCGCCTTTAACATAACCTCCGTTGTTGCGGCTCTGCATGCCTGCGGACACTATATCGTGGATTTAAAGCCTTCCAATATTTCCATTTATAAAGACACCATGTTGGTTGCTTTGTTTGATTGCGACGGCTTTTCCATAAAAGGCGAAAACGGAGCGCGTTATCCGGCGGAGTTTGTCAGCGAAGAATATATATATCCCGAAGGCATGAAACAAACCTGTCGGGAAATGGGCGAAGAGCAAGATAAGTTTGCTTTGGCGGTTATAATTTTTAAACTCCTCAATGAAGGTATTCATCCTTTTTCGGGAACTCCTCGCAAAAACGATCAAATGCTCTCCATTCAGGAACGCATAGCCGCGTATCATTATGCTTATGGTATGTGGCCGGATAATTATCAGTATCCGCATCCTTACAGCATGCATGATTACTTTGATAAAGAAACCATGAATCTTTTTGAAAGAGCTTTCGGTAAAGGATTAAATCGACCGACCGCTTTGGAATGGCAAACTCATCTCGATTATTTGTTGCATAATTATAAAAAATGCAAAAAAGACCGCAACCATATTTATTTTACTCCTAAAGGCTGCGGTTTGTGCATGATAAACGAAAAGTTTAAGTTGCAAATAGATAACTATAAAAAACAACAGCAAGAACCGCCAACCATTCGCGGTCTGGATATAAAAACCCTCACCAAAGAAAATTTGCAAAAACAAAAAAAAGAAGCTAAGCATCGCAATAAAATAATCATGCGAGGTTGCTATGCCTTTATTGCGATATATGTGTTATTTTTTACCTTCCTCTATAAATTGGCTTTGGCGTTCAAGCAACCTCTCCTTTCTGCCGGCATTTTTGCACAGTTGTTTTTGCTGTTCGGCGGCATTTATTGCTTGAATAAAATATTCAAATTTTACAACACCTTAATTACCGGAAGCAAAATTCAGGATTTTGTCGGTTGCTTAAAAGTTTACGGCTATCTTTGCCTTATTATCGCCTTTTTGGTTATAAACGGCTTGAGTGCCGATTGGTTCAGACTTGCTCAATAGTTTCCCTAAGGATACTAAGAAACAAAAAAGTGCCTACTTTTCAATCACACAAAACCGTATTATATTGCCCGTTGTTATTATGAAAGAGGCAAAAATGAAACCATTACATAAATTAAATATCTCCGGAGCAGAAGTATTTCCATTGATTGAAGGCGGAAAAGGTATTAACGGTACCGACGGCAAAAGTTCGGGCTATTGGGCCAAAGAAGGCGGCGTCGGCACTATTTCTCTGGTAACTCCGGACGAAGTTTCTCCCGAGGGAGAATTTATTCCGGAAGTTATCACCAAAACCATCCGCACCGAAAGACATCGCGAAATGGTTGAATATTCCATACGAGGCGGCATATCACAGGCCAGAATCGCTCATGAAATAGCCGGAAATAATGGTCGCATACATGTAAATATGCTTTGGGAACTCGCTGATTCTCAAGAAATGATTATCCGCGTTCTTGAAGGTTCCAAAGGTTTAATTCACGGTGTTACCTGCGGAGCGGGTTTGCCATATAACCTCGGTGCTATTGCCTCTGAGCATCAGGTATATTACTACCCGATAGTTTCTTCCGCTCGTGCCATGTCCGTACTTTGGAAACGTTCTTTCAAAAATTATTCCGAATATCTCGGAGGTGTGGTTTATGAAGATCCGTGGTTGGCCGGCGGACACAACGGCCTTTCCAATGCCGAAGATCCTTTGCAACCGGAACGTCCTTATGAAAGACTTGTAGCCTTGCGTCAGCTCTTAAATGAAATTGGTTTGAAAGATTTGCCGATTATTTTGGCCGGCGGAATTTGGTGCTTGTCCGAATGGCAAGATTATATTGATAACCCGGAATTGGGAAATATTGCTTTCCAACTCGGCACTCGCCCGATGATTACTCAAGAAAGTCCGATATGTGATGACTGGAAAAACTTAATGCTTAACGCCAAAAAGGGCGATGTGATTTTACAAAAATTCAGCCCTACGGGCTTTTATTCGTCAGCCATAAAAAACAAATTTTTGAGCAATCTTATGCGTCGCAAGGAGGCGGAAATTCCTTACAGCAAAGAAGCCGTTGACGAGATGAACTTCCTGTTGCCGATTTCTCCGGTAAAAGCGGTTTATATCAACCCAGCCGACAAAGCAAAAGTTGAAGAACAGCACCGCCTGGGATATACCGTTATCAGTGAAACGCCTGATTCTACATTGGTATTTTTAACTCCAGATGAATGGAAATTAATGCAAAAACAACGCGCCAATTGTGTCGGCTGCCTGTCGCAATGCCAATATTCCTCATGGTCAGGAGAAAACGGCACCACCGGAAAAATGCCGGACCCGCGCACCTATTGCATTCACGACACCTTAATGGCTATCGGACACGGTCAGGATATTGATAACAATCTGGCTTTTGCCGGACACAATGTCTATCGTTTTGCCGAAGACCCGATGTATGCAAACGGTCATGTGCCGACGATTCACGAGTTGTTCCAAGCTTTATTGGCCGGAAAATAAAAAATTATCTGAACTTTTTAACAGCTGACGACAAACGCAATATCATTTGGCCGGTGTCTTGTTCCGCCATCATATTTGTCGTTTTACAATTCCTTTCACTCTGATAAAACAACGATAAAGCGCTTAACAAACGTTCTTTATTCCATATTCGCAACTGTTTCAAAAAACTCGTTTTACGATAAAACATCAACGGCGGGCGGAAAGTGCGCAAAATTTCCTCAATATTTTTTCCCTCTTCAATTTTTGCAACACAATTAAGCAATCTTAAAAAATGATATTCCAAATATCTTATTATGGTTGCCACATCGTTGCCTTCTTTCAGCAAACGAGAATATGTATCACACGCCTTAGCCGTTTCGCCATCGGCAATCTGATAGCACAAATCTTCATAATCCGCACCCACAACATCGCTGACGACATTTTTAATATCGTCTGTCGTAACTGTTTTGCGCTCTCCCAAATATATTTCCAATTTATCGATTTCACTCTGATTAAGTTTGCTGTCCGGTGATAAACGCGAGGCTAAGAATTGCAAAGTCGACACATCGGCCGATAAACCTTTTTCACGCAACATTTTTTCGGCTTGAGCGCTGATATCGCCTTCTCTTTCCTCGTAACAACCGACCAAAATAACATCACTCCGCTCTTTGCCCCAAGTAATTAATGACGATTTGGTATTCAAACTATCCGAGGTCAAAATCAACAAATTATCACTGCCCGTTTCCGGTATCATGTTTTTCAAAAGCGGTGTCAAACTGTTATCGGCATCTTTTACAACCACCACACGTCTGCCACCCATAAGCGATTGAGCGTGAAATTCCGCATAAATTTCCCCGCCGTCTTTTGAAACATCTTCCATATTCAAAACACAATAACGAAAACCGTCGTTTACGGATTCGCACACGGCTTCCGCACATTTTTTTTGTAATGTCGCTATCTCACCTTCATTAGTACCGAACAAGACTATACACTTAATTTCCGGAGAAGGTTTTTTGCAAAAATTTTCCAACTGATAAGGTTTATAATTCATCTGGATTTCCGTCGTTACTCTTGAGAGAATGGAAAAATGCGCCGATTCTTAAAGCCATATCGTCAGCCAAAATCTTTGCTCCGTCTTTTTCAATTTTTTTCTTATCCATTGTGGTGGAATAAGGATTATCCAACAAATCGTAGCTTAAAGATATGCGAGCAGAATCCGTAAATAATTCCCCATTTTCCTTGCTCCACAACGAATATTCAACGGTATATTGAACCTTTTCGCGGGTTGCCGTAATATCATCGCGCAACGCCTGTTCGCTGCGACGAGTATCAATCGGCTTTATTTTCAGAAAATATTCGGCTTTTTTCGGTACACCCAGCGGTGTGAAGATATCTATAAGCTCGTTTTTCACCAGTTGACCGATACGATCACTTACCGTTTCCACTTTAATTTTGCTCATTTCCTGAACAATTTCGGAATTATACTCATTGTTATAATACCACAAATTATTGCCGGATGTTTTTTCCACATACAAAGGCTTAAAACCACAGGCGGCAACGCCCAAGGTCATAAACAAAACAAATATTTTCTTAAGCCGCAACAATGTTCACAATCCTACCCGGAACCACAATGATTTTCTTTACCGTCATATTTTCAAGCTGCCGTGCCACATTTTCCAACTTCAGGGCCGCCGCTTCCGTTTCTTCTTTACTGGCGCTCTTGGCAACGGTAATTGTTCCGCGCATTTTACCGTTCATCTGCACGCCCAAAGTAACCATGCTGTCTTCGGCCAGTGCGGCATCGCCTTGCGGCCAACTCTCGGCAACAATCAAGGTGTTATAGCCCAATCTGGCCCACATTTCCTCAGCCAAGTGCGGAGTAAACGGACTAAGCAATTTAAGCAAAGTGGCATACATTACAGCCGGAATTTTTTCCATATCCGACATATAATTAACATACGTCATCAACGAAGAAACCGCCGTATTGAACTTCATTTGGTCAATACGTTCCGTAACTTCCAAAATGCACTTATGCATGGCTCGCAAATCCGCCTCGGAAGTTTTTACCTCGTCTTTGTAAACCTTGCGGAACAGTGAATAAACCTTGCTGACAAAGCGATACACACCGTTCAG
>JAGDBT010000048.1 GCA_017958895.1 Alphaproteobacteria bacterium
AGCCATGTTGCAAGATATTGCCACTTTAACCGGCGGTCAGGTAATTTCCGATGAATTGGGAATGAAAATTGAGAATGTAACGCTTGATATGCTCGGTACGGCTAAGCGCGTGGAAATTACCAAGGATGACACCACAATTATTGATGGTGCCGGCGACAAAGAAGCCATTGCCGGCAGAGCCGCGCAAATTCGTCAGGAAATTTCGCAAACCACTTCCGATTATGACCGCGAAAAATTGCAAGAACGTTTAGGCAAACTTTCCGGCGGTGTGGCCGTAATTAAAGTGGGCGGTGCTTCCGAAGTTGAAGTTAAAGAACGCAAAGATCGCATTGATGATGCTTTGCATGCTACCCGTGCGGCAGTACGTGAAGGTATTGTGGCCGGCGGTGGTGCGGCTTTGCTGTATGCCACAAAGGCTCTGAGTAAAGTAAAAGGCGAAAATCAAGACCAAAATGTCGGAATTGATATTATTCGCAAAGCTTTGCAGGCTCCGTTGCGTCAAATTGCCGAAAATGCCGGAGTTGACGGAGCGATTATTGCCGGTAAATTGTTGGAAAGCAAAGATTTCAATTATGGTTATAATGCGCAAACCAATGAATTTGTTGATATGCTGAAAACAGGTATTGTTGACCCGACGGAAGTTGTTCGTACGGCTTTGCAAGATGCCGCTTCGGTTGGCGGATTGCTGATTACTACCGAGGCTATGGTAACTGAAATTCCGGAAAAGGAATGCCATTGTCATGATGGTCAGGACAGTGCCGGCGGTATGGGCGGAATGTACTAAAGTCTTTTCTAACAACCTTAAACCCTCTGCTCAAAACAGAGGGTTTATTGTTTGGTGTTTAAATAAAATTTTTCTCCTTATAGTTGACTTTTTACAAAAACTAAATTTATAATCCGCAAGCATTGTATAAATTTTAACCCCTGAATAATGAAGATTAAAATGCTTAAGCTAGTCACCGATTTATATGCAAAAATAAAGCGAGGTATTATATTCCGCATTGGCACACATTCGTACCTGATAGTACAAAAAACCGCGGTTTACTATATCTACAAACATGATAAAAAATCAGAAATTTGTATAAACAAATTGAAAGTGCGTTAAAAGATTTCAAATCATAAAACAGTTTTTATCTCTGTCAAAACGCACCAATTTTACTTCGGCATTTTTAATTTTTTCCTCAATGCTTTGCGGGCTGATTTTCAAGATCATAAAGCGGATAACTCCGCCATGAGCCACCACAGCCAAATTTTCGACTTCTCGATGCGTCTGTAAATATTTTCTAACAGCTCCCATAAATCTGTCACGGGCTTGTATTTTGGTTTCACCGTTCGGATAGGCAAATACATCATATTTGCTGTCAAATGAACTGTATGCCGCCACCATATCGGCGCCGTTATCAAATTCCAATCCGTTGATTTTGTAAGAAGGGTTGAAATGTTTTTGCTTCAAATCTTCAACACTTGTTCCCTCATAATCGCCGTTATTAAATTCCATTAAATCTGAATCAAAAACCAGCGGAGCCTTTATCACACTGCTGATAATTTCTGCCGTATCTTTTGCACGTTGAAGAGGCGAGCTTAAAATAACATCAAAGATAACGCCTTCCTCGTGCAATTTTAAGGCCGTATCCAAAGCCTGTTGTCGTCCTAAGGGCGTCAAATTCGTTTCCACCTGACCGGATATCATATTTTTGACATTTAATTCCGTTTGACCGTGTCTTATTAAATAAATATTGACCATTCACTTTTCCCAAAGACCAAACACTCATCTGAAAATTATAACACATTTGCAGTATTTTCAACAAAAAAAACAGCTCCGAAGAGCTGTTTTTTTGCTTGCCAAAATATATTATTTCAAAGCATCAATTGCACTTTGAATCGGTTCAGGATCAAGAGTTTGAATATGTTTGGCATTAACAAATACCATCGGAACACCGTTCAAACCGATTTTGTTTGCTACATCCTGAACTTTTGACAAGTAATCTTGAGCAGCCGGAGAATCCATATCCGCCTTAAACTTCGACATATCCAAATTTAAGGATTTAGCAACATCATCAACCGCGGCTTCGTTCATTCTGCCTTGAGCACCCATAACAGCTTTGTAGAATTCTACAAATTTGCCTTGCTTATAAGCGGCAAATCCGGCTTTAGCCTGATATACGGATACTGCACCGGCAACGAATGTCAACGGCTTGAATACAACCTTAACATCCGGGTTATCGGCAACGATTTTTTCAATCGCCGGAGCCATTCTCTTGCAGAAACCGCAGGAGAAATCATAAAACTCGGTAACAGTAATTTTCGCATCTTTCGGACCGACAAACGGAGCATAAGATTCATCGTTTATCTCATTCTGGAAAGATACATAACGTTGTTGAAGGGCTTTCTGCTCTTCTTCACGTCTTTGAATTTCATAAGCTTGCATTGCATCTGCAACCATCTTAGGATTTTCAGCCAACATTTTAGCCAAATCGATTTGCGGAGCAGCAACTTCCGCAGCGGCTACGGCCTTTTTATTGCAGCAACGAGTGCATACCGAAACAATTAAAGCTGCAGCAGCCAAAACTACCGCAACAACAGAAAGTATATTTGAAAAATTTTTCATGTTTTTTTTCCTTGAATAGTTAACATTTCAACAACAGAAGAATAATACATTTTCAAAATTATGCAAGTACTCAATTAAAAATTTTGAACATTTTAAAATAAATAATGATAGACTTTGAAGATTTTTCGCGCTAAAAAGATTTTATATCGGGAGAACTTACTATGTTTAATATGAAATTTTCTGTTTTTTCCGGCACTCGCGAATTAGAGGGAAAAATCGATCAGATGCATGATAAAGTTATTGAATGCTCTCTCTTTTTTAAGGAGGCCGTTGACTTTTATCTTAAAGAAAAACGCAGTGAAAATTATTGTCGCGCCAGCAAAAAAATAAAAATAATTGAAGCGAAAGCCGATGAATTAAGACGTGAGATCGAAAGCAGTCTGTATCTGCATAACTTAATTCCCGATTTGCGCGCCGATGTGCTTCAAATAGTGGAAAATATTGATAAGGTCATCAATGAATTTGACGAGGTTGCCCACAAATTTTATATTGAACAGCCGGACATTCCCGAACCTTTTCAAGACAAGTTCAAAGTTTTGGCAGAACAAGTTTCCGATTGTGCCGAAAATATGGCTATTGCTTCGCGCGCCTTCTTCAGAGATTTTTCCACCGTCAGAGATTATTCGCAAAAAGTTTATTTTTTGGAACATGAAAGCGACAAAACTTGGGCTTCGGTTAAACAAGATATTTTTGATTCTGATATGGAATTGGCACACAAACTTCAATTAAGTTCTTTACTGAAAGAAGTTGCAGATATTGCCGATAAAGCCGAAGATTGTATTGATGCTTTGCTGATATTTACCATTAAAAGAGATATCTGATGGAACTTAGTTACTTTCTTTTTTTAAGCAGCGGTCTGTTTTTGGGATGGTCTTTGGGAGCAAATAATGCCGCCAATCTTTTCGGAACGGCAGTCGGCTCGAAAATGGCAAAATTTTCTCATATTGCTACGGTGGCCGCCATATTTGTAATTATCGGCGCTGTCTTCGGCGGTTCCGGAACCAGTAAAACTTTGGGGCAACTGGGTGCCGTTAACGCTCTGCCCGGTTCTTTTATGGTCGCACTGTCCGCCGCTTTAGCTGTTTATTTAATTCTCAGAATCGGTATAACCGTTTCAACTCCTCAAGCCATAGTCGGCTCTATTATCGGTTGGAATCTGTATGCCGGAAAACCCACCGATTTAAGCATTTTATCCGCTATTGTTTCTACTTGGGTTATATGCCCTTTAATATCGGGAATATTTGCCGTAATCCTCTATACTCTTGCCAAAAGGTTGTTAAAATTCTCTCACTTGCACATTTTAATGCAAGACCAACTAACCAGAATAGGCCTGTTTATGATAGCCGCTCTGGGTGCTTATGCTTTGGGCGCCAATAATATTGCCAATGTTGTCGGAGTTTTTATTCACGGCTCGCCTTTGCAACCGCTGAAAATCGGCAATTTCTATACTCTTTCGGCACAACAGGTGTTGTTTTTGCTGGGCTCAATTGCTATTGCCGTGGGTATCTTTACTTATTCGCATAAAGCTATTGCCACGGTCGGTAATAATTTGATGGAACTGTCTCCGTTGATGGCCTTGATTGTGGTATTGTCACAATCTTTGGTTCTGCTTATCTTTTCTTCGGTAGGCCTTAATAACCTTCTGATTAAATTATCTTTGCCTACCTTGCCTTTAGTGCCGGTTTCGAGTTCTCAAGCCGTTATCGGCGCCATACTCGGTATAGGCTTGATAAAAGGCGGGCGCAATATAAATTGGCTGATTGTCAAAAAAATAGCCATAGGTTGGGTTTCAGCTCCGGTATTGGCTATGATTATCTGCTTTATCAGCCTGTTCTTTTTGGAAAATGTTTTCAATTTAACCGTTTACGTTCACTAAAGATTCTTATCTTTCTGATAAAAAAAGATATATTTTATGAAATATTAACCATTTTCGCTTATGGTATAGGCATATTATAGGGGGGAATGCCATGTTAAAACTTAGTAAAAATGCTTTAGGTTTATTAAATTCTCAATACCGTAGCGTATTGAAAAAATGTATGTTTATCAATATGTTAGCTGCAGGAATTATACTTTGCGCTTCGAATGCTTTTGCTGCCGGAGAATCGTATGATTCAAGTGATGCAACTGCTTTGGATAAAATAAAAAATATGGGAACAGCAATTGCACCTAATGAAGATGTCGGTGCACTTTTCGTACATAATCCTTCTTCGGGAACCAATTATCTCACCAAGGAAGAATACACCTTAAGCGGAGTTCACGATGGTGCTTGGTTAGTAAACATGGGTGGAGAAGTCGGTGTTGGTTATACTTATTCCGGAGGCAGTGCCTCTCCGGCTTCGGGAACCACTACCATCAGCAACAAACATAATGCTCAAGATTTTAATGATGTTCCTACTTCCGGTGGTGCTATTCTGAACCGCAATCTCAGTGGCGGAGCTAACCCGGGCGGTACATTAAATATTCGTAACAGCAAGTTCTCAAGCAACAGTTCCACCTTTTTACATGAAGACACTTATGTATTAGATACCGGTTTATCAGCCGGCGGAGCTGTTACAAATATCAGTCGTTTGCAAACAAATATAGTTTCAACTACTTTTGAAGCCAATTATGTGATGGACTATGTACGCGCGGCAGGAGGTGCCGTTTATAACGGACCTGTTTATACCAACCCGTCAGGTACTACGGCCGTAGGTAATATTATTTCCCTTAATAACCAATATACAGGTAACCATGTCGGTAACCAAGATTCCGGTTCAACAACCATAAATGCCCAGTGGGCTGCCAACGTCCTGAACAATGAAGCACGTACTCAAATTACGGACGGAGGTGTTACCGGCGGTATAAGTGATTCGGCAACCGGCGGTGCTTTGGTAAACGAAGGTAAATATACTTCCACAAACGATTCATTCAGCTCAAACTATGCTTACGCAAAAGTTGCCAAAGGTGGCGCTGTTTACAATGCCGTAGCCAACTTATCCAAGCCTGATTATGATTTGAGCTATGTACTCCTTACTTTAAATGGTTCGGATAACTTTAGCGGCAACTATGCAAAATCAAACGAGGTTTACTCTAAAGACGGACAAGCTCTGGGTGGTGCCATCTATAATGATGCCAGCATGGTTATCAGCGACGGAAGTGTACAGACTTATACCTCAAACTACGCCGATTCACAAAAAGATTCACAAGGCGGTGCCATTTACAACGGTGTTAACGGTACAATTGATACAATCCGCGCCAACACAACCTTTAACGGCAACTATGTTAAAAACAGATATACTGCAGGAAGTGCCAAAGGTGGTGCAATTGCCAACTTCGGTGTCATAAAATTTGATGACGCCATCTTTACCTCTAACAGTGCAAGCGGTGCCGTAACTTTGGGTGGTGCCATTTATAACAATAACACCGTAACTGCCACAAAAATTTCAAACTTTACCGGCAATACCGCAACCGGTTCGAGCAGAGCCGAAGGCGGAGCTATTTATAACGATGTCAGCGGTACCATTCAAACCATTACCGGTTCGGTATTCAGTGCCAATAAAGTAACCTCTTCCGGCGGTGATGCCAAGGGTGGTGCAATTGCCAACTACGGAACAACCTTAAAACTGGGAAGAGCTACCTTTGATGCCAATACGGCCAACGGAAAATCTCTTTCATCTGACACCCACGCTTCTTACGGCGGTGCTATATATAATGCCGCAGGTGCCGAAATTCAGATCGACCCGTCTGCTGTTTTAGTATTTAAAAATAATAAGGCCTATAAAGGTAAAGGCGGAGCTATTTATAATGCAGGTAATATTGAAGCAACCAACTTCACCGGTTCTTTGACCTTCCGCAACAATGTCGAATCCGACACTCAAGGCGGAGCTGTTTATAATGCCAACGGCGCTACCATAAATTTGGATTTGAAAGCCGGAAGCGGTGCTGAGGTTAATTTCTCCAAGGCCGATGACAGCGTTTATAATGACGGAACCATAACAATCAGCGGTCACAACCCTGTTCCTACGCTCAATGTCAACAATCTTTTGAGCGGCGGCAACAATACCGTTTCTTTCCATTCGGATGTTGAAGGATCGGGTACTTATAATATCAGTAATGCCGATATAAATGTCGGTTCGGACGGTCGCATAAAATACGGCCCTAAGATGGTGTTGGCCAACAACAAAATTCATATGGCGGACGGCTCAAGGGTATATTTGAACTCTTCTCAAGAAAATGCCAGCAACGGTTACACCAACAACTTCTACACCGTAGAAAAAGATGCTCGTCTGTATTACAGAAATGACGGCATTACCGACGGACCTGTTGCCACACAGATAATCAACAAAGGAACTGTTTATTATTTGGAAAATGCCAGCAATTCAGGACAACCTATTGAAGTGGCAACTGCCATGAAAAACTCAGGCGTTTTGGATGTTGCTTCTAAAGGTGTTCTTACCAATGTTCATATTGATAATTTAATCAGTGACAAAGGCAACAAAATTTTGGTTAATATGGATAATCCTAATTTGAAGGCCGATGTGTTGCATGTTCAAGATAAAATTGCCAATGACACCAATATCGTGTTCAAAAATATGGAAGGCAAAGATATCGGCACAGTTACTTTAGATGAAGGACAACGTATTTTGTTTGCCGAAACTTCGCAAGAAAACGCTTCATTTAAAACCAATGCCAATGTTAATGCCAGAAAACGCGGTTATTTAATAGATATAAAACACTATGATGAAGGCAGTATCTGGCGCTGGTATTTGGAACGCGGTCAAGAAGTACACAGCCGCTTGGCAATGAGCAATTTGCCACGCGCAGCCATTGAACAGCTACGTTCCTTACCTTTGAATGCTACTCGTACGAATCGCGGCCAATGCAGTTGTTATGCCGATAATTGCAACAATGCTTATTGTCAATACGAAAGTTCACGAGCCAAATCTCGTCTTTGGATTACGCCGTTCTATCGTCAGGGAAGTTTTGATAAGCCTTTTGAAAATGATTTTGATATTAAAGGAGTAGACTTCGGTTATGATTTCCAACCTACTCATAGCGATATGTACGGTATTTTCGGTTCTTTCCGCAGCGGTAATTATGAAACCAAAGGCAAGAGCAAGAAATTTACCACCGAAGATGCCAAGAGTGAATTGGATATGACAAGCATCTTGGCCGGTCTGTATTATCGTAAATATATCGGCGACCTTTATATGTTAGGTGCGGCTTATGCCGGCAAGCTTGATGTTGATATGAAAGCATCAAATCCGCACACTAAATCTTCGGTTGACGGTTTGGTTATAGGCGGTCAGGCTGAAATCGGCTATGATATTCACACTTCCAAACGTTCTACCTTTACTCCTTCTTTGCGCGCCACTTACAATTATATCAATTTTGATGACGCAAAAGACAGTTTTGGTCAGAAATATGCCTTTGAAGATACTCATAACATTGAATTGGAAGCGGCAATCAAATATGAATATCAATTCAATAACGAGTACCAATTACCGACTACCGGTTATATCAAGCCTTCGGTTATTCAAACCATCAATACGAACGGCAAGGTTAAGATTACCGATGATTTCGGTGTTCAAGAACCTTCCACGCTTGATAATGAAACCCTCGGACGCATTGAAATCGGTGCCGATACGGAAATCTTCCCAAGATTTTCCATCGGAGCTTTCGGAAACTACACCTTCGGAACCGACTATAATGCTTGGGGTGTCGGCGGCAATATCCGCTACATCTGGTAGGTTTAATAAACTCACAAAAAAAAAGCCTTTACTTTGCAGTAAAGGCTTTTTTCTTGCCTCAAAAATTATGATTTTTTCGGTGTTGTTTTTTTGCTTGTTTTACTTTTTACCGATTTCTTAACCGGACTCTTCTTTTTAGCTTTGCCTGCTCTTGCCGGTTTTTGCTTTTTTTCTTTCGGTTGCTTTAATTCTTTTTCTTGTTGTTTTTGAACAACCACCGCTATCTCCTCTTTAGGAGCTTGCTTTGCCTCTTCCTTAAGCAAAGAATGAACCGCCGCATTTATAACCGCCAACAACAATATGGTCGTAATTATTCCCAAATTGAAAGGCAATATTAATTCCATAACCCCTATTGCCACATAGGCCAAGGTATTTATTCTTAAAGTTTGTGAGAATTTCGCCTGATATATCAAACTCATCAACCAATGAATTACCAAAGTATAAAACAGAACGGCAATTGAAACAAAAATAATTGCCATCGCCAGCATGCCGAAAAATAAAAACTTATCCGCTTTTTCCTCAAGCAATTGAACTCCGGCCTTAAAACGTTCGGAATCAACATAAAAATCCGGCATATCATCAAGCTTTCTGACTTCGGTTTTTTGCGCGGAAACGGCATCAAGATATTTACGGCTCAAATAAATTCCTTCATATTCCAAATAAGTGGAAGGAAATTCATCCAGTTGCGTATTAAGCACAACATTAAAAACGCGATTGTTTGCTCCGTAACTGCGGCTGATAATTTTGTTCTGCGGTTCAACTATTTCACCGTTTTTGAGAGTTATCGGCAAAAAATAATCTGCTTCCTGCGAAACAATCGGCGCAACTTCATGCAACGCTTCTATTGTAAAATTTGTGGATCGCACGGATAATATCAACACATAAATCAATGCCACAAATAAACCGACATATTTTTTATTTAGCAAAAATTCTTTCATTTTTATCTCCTTACAAAATTATCTTTCATCAAATAAATCCGGTTGTGAATTTTCTTTCAAGGCCAAAACTTCAATGGCTTTCTTAACAATCTGATAGTTAACACCGCTCTGACAGGCCAACGAAATTTTATCAATTTCGGCAACCAAATCCCTGATATAGGAAAAAGAACGGCGCACATTATTCAGCATATAATTCAAAATTTCCTCGCTTATAATAATTTGTCTGTCATCAAACAACTTAACAATCAACATTTGCAACATCATATCATCAGGTTCTTTTATGGCCACACTCGGAAGCATATTCAAACGCGACTGCAAATCTTTTAAGGGAAATCTCATACGTGCAGGAGCTTCTTTTGCTGTCCAAAGCATATAACGTCCCTCTTCGTTGAACAGATTAAACAAGTGGAACAACGCCTCATTGTTATTTTCCGGTTCCACATCTTCAACTATCAAAACCTGATTTTCTTCGGCTATCTTTTTTATATTACGCATATTCAGAGCCGATGCCGTTTTAATTGTAACAGGCAAGCCCCGGTCGCTTACTTTTTCAGCAAACAAGTGTGCCAAATGTGATTTTCCGCATCCCGAAGGTCCGTAAATTACCAAACCGCAGGCCACCCAATCCGGCCATGCATCGACCATTTCAAAAGCCTCGGAATTGCAAACCGAAACCATAAAATCGCCTCGCCCCATACCGGGCTGAATTTTAAAATCAAGAGGAAGTTGCCTCAGTGTATTTTCTTCAACTGTTTTCATTGGCGGCCAACACTTCCTTTATTTTTTTATGCAGATTATCCAACCCGTAAGGCTTGCTGATAAAATTAAAATCCTGATATCCTGCCAATTCTTTGCGAGCAATTTCTTCGGAATATCCTGAGGCCAAAATAACCAAGGTGTTCGGATTTTTTTGCCTTACCAAACCGGCAAGTTCCGCCCCGCTCATACCCGGCATCATCATATCGGTTATCAAAATATCAAAATTTTCACCCGCTTCAACATGCTCCAAAGCATTTTCCGCCGAAATACAATCTACAACATCATAGCCTTTTTGCCTTAAACCGCGTGAACCGACTATTCTGACCGCATCTTCATCATCAACAAAAAGGATTTTTATATCGCCGGCATTATGTTCCAAAGTTCTTTGTGAATCAAACTCCGATATATTCAAGCCCAAAATAACATTCTGCGAGTTATTCCCGCTTAAATTCGGCATTATTGTTTTCATAGCCGTTTTTCCGGACTTATCCAAAATAACTTTTTCTTGCGGTGTTTCCGGAGTTTCTTTCTGCTGTTCGCTGTTATCATACGACGGCAGATAAATCTCAAAAGTCGTCCCCTTACCAACCTCACTGCTTACGGTTAAGAAACCGCCCATTTGGCGAACTATACTGTAAACCATTGCCAATCCCAAACCGGTTCCGGAATTTTTCTTGGTAGAGAAAAACGGCTCAAAAATACGTTCCAAATTTTCCGGCGGAATACCGCAACCCGTATCACTGCAGCTGATAACGGCAAAATCTCCCGGTTTTATGATATCTGTTCCGAACTGATACGGTTTGTTAAGGTGTTCACTGCGCAAAGAAACCATGAACACTCCTTTTGAATTCATCGCATCACGGGCATTTATTGCCAAATTCAGCAACACTTGAGAGAATTGAATTGTATCAACTCGTATATAACCTAAATCCGAACCATAATTTACCTGTAATTTTATTTTTTCGCCCAAGATTCTGGTTACCAAATGTTCATTATCCGTAAAGGCTTCGGTAACTTCAATAACTTTCGGATTAAGCGGTTGTTGCCGAGAAATCGTCAACAATTGACGCGCTACTCCTATAGCTTTCGTTACATTATTTTTAAGCTCCACCAAATCCGAAAAAGACGGGTCGCCTATACCGTGACGACGTATTAACAAATCGCAATAGCCCACCACCGCGGTCAGCAAATTGTTAAAGTCATGCGCCACTCCGCCGGCCATTTGTCCGAAAGCTTGCATTTTCTGAGCTTGAGCAACCTGAATTTCCAAATTGCGCCGGCTGGTCGTATCCTGCATATAAATTATCAAGCCCTCGCTCGATAAATCTCCGGTATATCGGATATCCAAAGGTTGAACCGTAATATGAACATTTTTCTTTTCATTATTGATTTCCAATACGGTATCAAAACCCAAATCCTCCCGATTTCCGTCTTCCCAAGCCTTTTGGATTTCCAAAATTTTACTCAAAGATTCTTCATTGAGATAGGCACTGATTTTTTGCCCCACTATATCCGAACTTAAACGTTCCAACAAATTTTCCGCATAGCGATTAAGTTCTACTATTTGTAATTTCTTGTCTGCAAAAATAATGCCTACCGGTGCCGTATTAAACAAACAATCAGCTTTATCGCTCAAAATATTCAAATTGTTGCGCAGTTCCTCATCGTTCGGTAAATTCCAAATAACCACTCCGCGTGTCTTTATCTCGTCATTTTCATGAATCTTTTGTTGTTTAACATAGGCGTCCATGGTGCCGGTCGCCGTTTTGAAAATAACATTATCGTTATATTCCCCGTCAGAGGTATGTAAAATTTCCGGTTTGTAGAAAACAAAATCATCTATCGTTCTGCCGATTGCATCATTTTTATCGGTATTCAATTTTTCTGCCAGAGAGTTATTTATATATTCTATTTTACCGTCGCTGTCACAGGTATATAAGCCCACCGACAGATAATCCAAAAAATTATGCAGAGATTGCATTTCGTTTTTGAAAATCTGATCCATGTTTTTGTAAGAAGTTATATTCTCCACCGTCCAAAAAATATAGGTTTCTTTGCGAATTTTGTTTAAGGAAAGTTCGTCTTCAAAAATATCAGCCTTATTCAAATATATCGGTTTAACACTTATTTTCAGCCACTCTTCCGTTGCAAAAACACTGTTCTGACGCGGATTTACGGAAAGTATTATTGTGGCAGACCGCAACTTACTGACAGCCGTGGTTAATTTTTGCAAATCCATTTTGTTGGCCGGCAAATCAATAATATTTTTTTCCAAAAAACTCATTATCGGCTCTTTACCGAAATATTCCGTGGCCGCTTTGTTTATTAAAACAGCCTCACCGGAAGAATTATCAACACGACAATATTTGCTTTTGTCGTCAATAATCTCCGCCGCCAAACTACCGAAACCTATGGCATTTTCGCTTACTTTCAAAATGCGAATGGTTACAAGAATACATAAAATATTCCAAATTACCGTTGAGATAATAATGTAATACGAATACTGCGGATAAATAAATAAAACGAACAAACTCAAAGACATCAGCATAATGGCATATGCCAAAAGCACCAAATTTCTCTCAAGCTGACGATCAGGACGATGTTTGTTAATGTCTTTAAGCATATTCTTTCCGTCTTAAGTTAATAAATCAGCCTTCGTTTTTCCGGTACGTTCGGTTATTTCACCTATCTGTCGTGAAACATCGGCCAAACCTTCTAACATTTCAACAACATTTTCAGCTAATTTTTCCGTTTCGTAACGTTCCAAATAAACTCTCAATGTTGCTCCGCTGCTGCCCGTTCCCGACAAGCGATATACAATTCGCGATTTATCATTAAAGTAAACGATTAAACCGTTTTTCGTAGAACTTCCGTCAACCGGATCATTATAAATAAACGGCTTGGCTTCACTTACCGTAAATTGCCCGAAAGTTTTACCTTTGAGGCTCGGCAAACGCTCTTCCAAATCATGCATAAGCTGATTAGCCACTTCCGTATCCAACCCGTCATAGTCGTTGCGCATATAATAACTGCGTCCGTATTTTTTCCAGTGTTCTCTGGTAATTTCTTCCACCGATTTACCGGTAACGGCAATAATATTCAACCAGAACAACACTGCCCAAATGCCGTCTTTTTCACGTATATGGCTTGAACCGGTACCGAAACTTTCTTCTCCGCAAAATGTTATACGGTCGCTGTCCATTAAATTACAAAAATATTTCCACCCCGTCGGCACCTCATAATATCCGATATTCAAGGCTTCCGCGACTCTGCCGACCGCCGTTGAAGTTGCCGCCGATTTAGCCACCCCGAAAATACCGTTTTTATAGCCCGGAATAAGTTTGTAATTGTCCGTTAAAATAGCCAAACTGTCGCTCGGCGTAACAAAAAACCGCTTACCCAAAATCATGTTGCGATCGCCGTCTCCGTCATTTGCCGCCCCCATATCCGGCGCTTTATCCGAATACATTAAATCGACCAAATCTTTGGCATAAATCAAATTCGGATCCGGATGCAATCCGCCGAAATCTTCCAGCGGAATATAATTAACCACCGAACCTTTTGCCGCACCCAATATTTCCTCAAATATTTTTTGTGCATACGGACCGGTAACCGCATTCATGGCATCAAACCTGAAAGTAAAACCGCCGGCAAATAAACGTTTTATAGCTTCAAAATCAAAAATATTTTGCATCATTTCCACATAATCGGTCAGCGGATCTATTACTTCTATTTCCATGTTTTCCAATTTTTGCGAGCCGATTTTGCTTAAATCAATATCCGCGGTTTCCAAAATTTTATATTCGCTGATATTCTTGCTGTTTTCATAAATTTTATCGCTCAAAGAAGTCGGGCACTGTCCGCCGGAAGCCACCGCATATTTTATGCCGAAATCGCCGTTCGGTCCTCCGGGATTATGCGAAGCACTCAACACAAAACCGCCGTCAGCTTTATTCTTCAGCAAAACTTTTGATGACGCGGGAGTTGAAAGATAGCCGTTTTGCCCCACAATCAATTTTTTCATACCGTTGGCTGCCGACATTTTAATAATCTTCTGAATAGCCACTTTGTTATAAAAACGCCCGTCTCCGCCGATTATAAAAGTTTTTCCGTTTACTCCGCCGATAGCATCAAAAATGCTTTGAATAAAGTTTTCAACATAGTTTTCCTGCATTGCTACCTGCGATTTTTTGCGCAATCCGGCAGTCCCCATCTTTTGATCAGTGTAAGGTGTGGTTCTGATTATTTTTAGCATAGCCTTCTCCTTATTTTATCTGAATACTTTTATATATATGTAACATTAAAAAATTTGCGAGGTAAAGCTTTTTTATTTCATTGGGCACATTTATTTGTTTTGCCACAAAAAATCCGTTAATCTGAGAATTTCTCGGCGCGCATAAACATCGGGCATTGACATTTTGAATAATTGCCCGAATTTTGCCATATCTGCCGTACAATAACCGTTATCGACATAGCGGAATGCTTCTCGATAATGTATCGGTGGCGCAATTCTAAAACCATAACGACGGGCATATTCTTCTAACAGTTCTTTTTTATCTTCATTTTCCGCCTGTTTATTCAACACGGCAATCCAATTTAAATATTTAACTCCCCGTGCCGCTATGCTTTTTTTGGCATTCCAAATTAAATTTACATATTCGCTGTCAACCGACCAATTAAAATCTTCTTCTTTTGTGCCGACGGTTATCAAAGTATGCGCCAAACCGAAAACATTTTCATATAATCCGATGTTTTCACTCGGCACAACCGCCAAAATTACCGTCCGCGGATAATAATTTTTTTCATCTATTTCTTCGATAATTTCCGGCTCGGGCATAGTTATTTGATTTTGCCTGTTTAATAGAGTGCGTTGGTGGCAGAAATTCCTTATAACCTTATTATTCGGAGCCCAAATTTTTACTTCGTAACCGTCACACCACAGCGCCGCCGCCAGATTGAGAGCCATGGTGCTTTTTCCCACCCCCGAAACCGAACTGCTTATGACAATAACCGGAACATTTATCATTATTTTAACGCCAGATTGACCGAACTGTTATCTCTTATTACCAAGCATGATTTGTTTTGTTTTTTCAATCCCGAACAAATATCTTGAGCGGCACTTTTTCCCATACCTACCACCTTTGAACGATACATTACTCCGTTTTGAACATTCACTTTCTCAACTTTTGCCTGATAGGTTCCATATTTCTTTGCCAATTTGTTTTTAATGCTTTGTGCATAATCTTTGGCACGATTATAATCCGAAAATGAGCCGACCTGAATGGCATATTGCCCGAAAATTCCACCCGATGATTTATTCTTTTCGGCTGTATTCTTCACCACTTTAGCCACCTTTATGCTTCTGGTTGCCGCCGGAGTATTTGCCGGTTCGTTTTCCGCAGGAGTTGCGGTATTTATTTTTTCACTTAATGCCGCCACATTAATTTCCGGCGTTCTTTTTAATTCTTCCAACCCCAAGTCCATCATTAACGATACTTTTTTATCGCGTTCTGAAAGATATTTATGTCCCATGGTAACAGCTATAACTCTTTTATCGCCGCGTTTGGCCGAAGTTACTATATTGTAACCTGAAGCCGCCGTATAACCGGTTTTCATACCGTCCGCGCCTTCAAAACTTTTCAAAATGTAATTGTGGCCGGTAATTTTTTTGCCGCCGTACTCAAAGGAGTTATAAGAAAACCACTTATAATATTGCGGAAAATGATGATAAATCGCCAAGGCCAAAATAGCCATATCCCGCGCCGTGGTTTTTTGTTTGGTGTGCGGAAGTCCCGAAGCATTTTTGAAAGTAGTGCCGGTCATACCCATTTTATGAGCCGTTTTAGTCATCAAATCAGCAAATTCGGCTTCATTTGAAGCAAATCTTTCTGCCAAAACCGTGGCGCAATCATTAGCCGATTTCACAATAACCGCCATAATAGCATCTTTAACCGTTATGGTTTCACCCGGAGCGACTCCCAATCTGGAAGGGGAACGACTGGCTGCCGTATATGAAACTTTGAGTTCGTCATCCAAACTGATGTGCCCGTGCTCCAAAGCATTAAAAGTTATATACAAAGTCATAAGCTTGGTTAATGAGGCCGGATAGCGCAATTCATCGGCATTAAGTTCATAAATAACTTTGCCGTCTTCGGCATTTACCATAATTGACGAAGTTGAAGCCGCCGCAATTTTAATCGCCGAAAACATAAAAAATGTCAAAAGCCAAAAAAATGCTTTTCTTTTCATTTGTCCCTCTTATTTGCAAATCTTCCCGATTATATCCGGCAAATAGTAAAGAAAAACTAAATTAACACCCTTTCTTTTTGCAATTTTCTTGTTGACTTTAATATTTTTTCAAGTTAATAAATTATCTGCCATGGCGGATGTAGCTCAGTTGGTTAGAGCGCTGGTTTGTGGTACCAGATGTCGTCAGTTCGAATCCGATCATCCGCCCCATTTTCAAAAGATGCCTTAAATTCGGCATCTTTTTTTGTTGTTCTTTTTTTCTTAAAAAATATTTGACAAAAAAGTTTTCTTTTGTTAATATCAAGACAGTAAAAATTCATTATTAATTAAAAAATACAATTATGGCAAACAACGAACTTAAGGAATTTCGTAGGAGTCTGGAAAACCTCTATCTCTCAAGTGAGGAAAAGTTATCTTACATGGATCTGATGGGCAAGCTCGTGGAATGTGATCAAATGCCGGTCGCTGAGCTTTATAAGAGGGCACAGAACATCAAGCCGATCATTCGCCTTGAAGGTGAAAAGGATACGGACGGAAATTACATTCCGGTAATCGGAGACTTCCATAATAACGATGTCCTCTACTACCTGAGGCCTTTTGACATAACCAAGAGCTACCTCAAAGAGTTTTCACGCCAGATGTTTGCGCTGAGAAGCCGCCAGCCTTTCAAGGTTGATACCTCTAAGTTGGTGAAGGTTGCTGAGTTTACCTGTTATCACAAGTGTGAATATCAGGGACAGTTAATGCCGACGGCCTATGAGGTCTTAACTCAGATACCGGATTCTATTCCTCTGGATCATGTTGATGCTTTTGAACTCTCCTTTGATTCGGATGAGATTTTCAGCGTCTATGACTCGGTTCTCAATCGCCACGTGTCCAACGTTATCCTCTATTCCGTAAAGGGAGGATTACCTACCAGGGTAAAAACTCAGGACATAATCGTTGATGAGCAGAGAATTTGTTATTAGTTGTTTAACCCACAGAAAAAGCCCCACCAACGGTGAGGCTTTTTCTTTTTATAAATCTGTTGCTTCTATTTATTGAGCATTAATCAAATAAATTTCCACACGGCGATTCTGCGCTCTGCCTTCTTCCGTATCATTGCTGGCAATCGGAGAACTCGCACCTACGCCGTAAGCATTCAAACGAGAAGCCTTAACTCCGCGCAAAGCCAGATAATTAGCCACCGAAACAGCCCGACGTTGTGAGAGCGGAATATTAATCTTATCATTACCCGTGCTGTCCGTATGTCCGACAATTTGCAGATTAGTTTTATCATATTCATTGGCCACAATCGCCACCGAATCCAAAACCGCATTGGCGGAAGTTTTCATCGCATCATCATTGGTATTAAAGGTAATGCTGTTCGGCATAATCAAACGAATATTCTCACCGTCGCGCATAACCTGAACACCCGTACCGCGAAGTTTTTCACCCAACTTCTTAGCTTGAATATCCATATATCCGCCGACACCTGCACCGGTAGCAGCACCGACACCGGCCCCGATTAAGGCTCCCTTCTCACCACCGATTAAAGCACCGACACCTGCACCCAAGGCTGTACCTATTCCGGCTCCCCAAGCGGTTTTCGCGACTTTGCTTTCACCGGTATAAGGATCGGTTGCACACGCATTCATAAAACAAACAGCAACTAAGCATAAAATAAGTTTTTTCATTTTTTTCTCCTTAAAAATTAGCAATACGAGCCAACGCTTCTTCAACTTTGGCTTTATTTTCCAAAGCTTCGGCTTGACGACGTTTCTCTTCTTCAACAACTTTGGCCGGCGCTTTGGCAACAAAACTTTCATTACCTAATTTGCGCGCATAACCTTCCAAATTCTTATTCAACACATCCAATTCTTTATTCAAACGTTCTCTTTCCGCCACAAAATCAACTACACCTTTCAACGGAATAAGTATTGTTGCTTCACGGCAGGTTGTTTGAACCATATCTTTGGTAACCTCGCGATCTCCCAAAGCCTCCAAAACTTCCAGTCTGGCCAGAGTGCAAAT
>JAGDBT010000049.1 GCA_017958895.1 Alphaproteobacteria bacterium
AGAATATATGAATGAAATGCAACTGGAATATTTTCGCCAGAAATTAGAGGCATGGAAGAAGTCTTTAGTTTCTCAATCGGCAGATACAATTGATGATTTGCGTCAGGGAGGTTTAAATCAGCCTGATGAAATAGACAGAGCTTCGCTTGAAACCGATAAGTCGCTGGATTTGCGTACAAAGGACAGAATACGTAAATTGATAACGAAAATAGACGAGGCTTTGGATAGAATTGAAGACGGCAGCTACGGATATTGCGAGGAAACGGGTGAACCTATAGGGTTGGAACGTTTGGAGGCTCGTCCGGTAGCAACCTTATCCATTGAAGCGCAAGAACGTCACGAGCGTATGGAAAAGACCTTTGATGATGATAATTATGCTTAGTTAAAGCAAAAAAAATGGAAATCAAGGATTTTATATTGGCATCAGGTTCGCCGCAACGTATTGCTCTGTTGCGGCAGATTGCTTATGAACCGAAGGCGATTCAGCCGGCCGATATAGATGAAGAATGTTTACCTCATGAAATGCCGTTGCCTTATGTGCGCAGAATGGCTTTGGAAAAAGCAAAGGCCGTGGCAAAACTTAAAGAAAATGAAAATATTTTGGCTTGTGATACGGTGGTTTGTGTGGGAAGCAGAATTTTTCACAAGGCAAAAGATATAGAAGAACAGCGCAAATATATGCAGCTTTTATCGGGACGTGCTCACAGAGTTATAAGTTCCGTGTGTTTGATAAATAAAAATGGCAAAGTTTCTCAACGTACCGTTTCAACCAAAATAGTCATGAAAAGAATGAGTAAAGAAGAAATAGAAGACTATTTGCAAAGCGGTGAATGGCAAGGTGTCTGCGGCTATAAAATAGAAGGACTTTTAGGCGGATATGTAACCAAAATTGTCGGTTCTTATTCGGGAGTTGTCGGACTGCCTTTGAGCGAAACGATGAATTTGTTAAAGGGAGAGGGAATCAAATGAAAGCAGAAAAAATTGTATATGACAGAAACGATGAAGCATTCGGAATTGCGGTTTTTGATGAAAACGGGTTAATGGAAATAGATATATATAATGAAAATCGCGCTTTGGAAGGTAATGTTTATTTGGGAAAAATCGTAAAAAAGATAAAACTTGCCGATGATAAATACGGTTTTATGGTTGATATCGGTGACGGGCATGAAGCATTTTTGAATGCTTATGAACCGGCCTTAAAAGAAGCTAACATGAATGAAGGACAAAGCGTGGTTGTTCAGGTGATTCAGGAAAAAAGAGCCGAAAAAGGGGCCAAAGTTGTTCGTAATATTCAGTTGGTAGGCACAAATTTGGTTTATTGTCCTTTTAAGTATGATGTGGAATTTTCCCGCAAAATAGAGGATGTTGCCAAAGCGGAAAAATATGCCGATTTGGTCAGAGAAAAATCAAACGGTCAAGAGGGGTGGATTTTGCGCACCATAGCCGTTGAAGCTACGGAACAGGAAATTGTAGATGAAATGACCAAGCTTCGCGATATTTACGAAGAAGTGCGCAAGAAAGCCCGCACCATGAGTGCACCGGTATTGCTGTTTGCCAAAGAAAATCCTTTGTTTGAATATATCAGACGCTATCATGAAAGCCTAAAAGAAGTGGTGGTTGATACTCCGAAAATGGCTGAAGAAGTGAAAAGTGCTTTCTCCGGCACGGTAACGCAAAAAGCCGAAGGTTTTGAAGAATACGGAGTAGATGATGCGATTGTTGAGGCTTTGGAGCGTACCGTAAAATTGAAACACGGCGGCAGTCTGCAAATAGAAGAAACCAGAGCTTGTGTGGCGATAGATGTGGATAGTGGCGGTGTTCGTGAGGTGGGCGATATTGACAGCCTGAATCTTGAAGCGGCCAAAGAAATTGCCAGACAAATCAGGTTGCGCAATCTTTCCGGCAAGATAATCATTGATTTTGCCGGTTCGTCCGAGTATCGCTTTATGAAGAGTATTATTGATTGCTTGGAAGAAGAATTGGCCGATGATGCTTGCCATAGCAGAGTTTTGGGCGTAAGTCGTGCGGGTAATATTGAAATTTTGCGCCAACGTCGTCGTCCGAGTTTGAGAGATTTATATACGGTAGAATGTCCTACCTGTTCGGGAACCGGAAGAGTTGAGCCGTGAGTGAAGTTATAAAAACCCATAAATGTCCTATCTGCCACAAATTGTTCGCCGGCGAGCAATATTTGCCTTTTTGCTCCAAACGTTGTGCGGATGTGGACTTGGGACATTGGTTTAACGGCAGTTATGCTGTGCCCTCGGAAGATTTGGACGAATTGGAAACCGAAGAACTAAATGAGGCTTTGTTGAATGGTAAAAAAGATCAGAAATAATATAAAAATAAGTTCTGATGATAAAGGCCGTGTATTGATTACGGTGAACGGCGACGTGCTTGATTACAACACGGATGATTTTGCTAAAAATATTGCGGAGAAACTTTCCAAAGAAGTCAAGGTTTTGGTTATAGAAGGCGAAGATGTCGAAAAATGGGATTCGTCGTTGTTGGCCGTACTTTATAAGGCTGTTACGGAGGCTAAAAAGCATAAAATAGTTTATAAAATTACCGGATTTGCAAAAAACGTACAAGATTTACTCAATTTATCTTTGGCGGTGGAAAATATTCCGAATCGCAAAAGTTCGGAGAATCCGGGTTTTTTGGAGCGGTTGGGAAAAAGTTTTTTGGACCTCTTGCAAAAAATAGGCGAAGTTACGGATTTTCTGATTGAGGTTTGCAAAAGTTTAGGCAGATTTTTATGTTTTCGTTCGGTAATGCGGGCAAGAGATTTCTGGGATGCCATGGATAAATGCGGACCGGCTGCCGTGGGTATAGTATGTTTAATCAGCTTTCTGGTAGGATTGATTTTGGCTTTTGTAGGGTCGGTGCAGTTGCAGACTTTCGGAGCACAAATTTATGTGGCAAGTTTGGTAACCATCGGAATGTGCAGAATTATGGGAGCAATAATGGTCGGAATTATTATGGCCGGCCGAACAGGTTCGTCATATGCCGCCACCATTGGTACCATGCAGGTTAATGAAGAACTTGATGCCTTACAAACCATGGGAATTGCCAAAACGGATTTTTTGGTTTTACCGCGCTTGCTTTCGTTGTTGATAGCTATGCCGATTTTAACGATGATTGCCGATTTTATGGGAATGGTCGGCGGGGCGTTCGTCGGAGTTTTTATTATGAATTTGCCACATCAGGAATATTGGCAATTTGCCATAAATTCTTTCAAGTTGCATCATTTTGTGGTGGGTATTGTGCATGGTTTTTGCTTCGGAATCATTATTGCGCTGTGCGGTTGCTATACGGGGCTTAAATGCGGACGTAATGCGGACAGTGTCGGTATTGCCACAACCAAATCGGTGGTCTATGCGGTTGTTTGGATGATTGTGGTTACCGGAATTATTACCGTTATTTGTCAGGAGTTAAAAATATGAACAAAGAAGCGGTAATAACGGCAAAAAATTTGGAAGTGGGGTACGGTGATTATGTGCTTTTGCATAATGCCGATTATCAGGTTAATAAAGGAGATATATTTATTATTATGGGGGGCAGCGGTTGCGGAAAAAGCAGTATGTTGCGTGTGCTTACGGGTTTAATGCCGCCGTTAAAAGGTTCGGTGGTAATTTGCGGAGTTAATATGGTAACCGCGCCGGAAGAACAAAGGCAAAAAATTCGCGAAAAATCGGGAATTTTATATCAAAGCGGCGCCCTGTTCAGTTCTATGACATTAGCGGAAAATATTGCTTTGCCTTTGCAACAATATTCTACATATTCACCGGAAACCATCAAAGAATTGGCCCATTTAAAGTTGGCCTTGGTCGGTTTGGCGGGGTTTGATGATTTTTATCCGTCAGAGATAAGCGGCGGTATGAAAAAACGCGCGGGTTTGGCAAGAGCTTTGGCCTTAGATCCGGAAATTGTATATTTTGACGAGCCTTCTGCCGGTCTTGATCCGATAAGTTCCAGAAATCTTGATGACCTTATAATTGAAATTAACCGCAGTTTAGGTACAACCATTGTGGTTGTAACTCATGAACTAAGTTCTATTTTTGCAATAGGTAATAATTCGATATTTTTAGACGGCGAAACGAAGAGTATTTTGGCACGCGGCGACCCGAAAGAGTTGTTGCAAAATCCGCCGAATGAAAAGGTTTATCGGTTTTTAACCCGAGGGGGAGAAAATAAATGAAACAAAAAACAAGCTATAAATTAACCGGACTGTTTATTCTCATCGGCTTGGTGTGTTTGTTTGGCATAATTTTGAAATATGCCGGCAAGGAGTTTGATGCCAATAAGGAAGATACGGTAGTTATGTATTTTGAAGAATCGATAAGAGGTTTGAGTGTCGGCTCGTCGGTAGTGCTTAACGGCGTTGAAGTGGGAAAGGTGGAAAAAGTCCAATTGGTTGCCGATATAAAGACCGGAACGTTTAAAACGCCGGTATTTGTTACCTTTGATAACAAAGTTCGACGTCAAAAGAAAAACGAAAAATATGCCGAATCGGAATTGGAATATTTAATAGAGAAAGGTTTGCGGGCCCGCTTGGAAAGTGCAAACTATTTGACCGGCCAACTGATGATTGAACTTTTGATGGATCCGAGTTCGCCGATAGTAATGCGTGGTGAAGGGGAATATATGGAAATTCCGACCATTGATTCGTCGTTTGCCATGATATCAAAGGATTTGCAGGAAATTCCGTTGAGAGATATTATGGGCAGATTTGGAAGTGTTTTAGGCGAACTGGATAAGAATTTGCCGGATATCTTACGTAATATAACAGAAATTACGGCAAAAGTTGATCAAATAATGGATAGAAAAAATGGTGAAACCACCAAAACTTTGAATAATTTTAACGGTACTTTGGAGGAAATTTCCAGAGCAACCCGCTCTTTGAAAAATTTGACTGACTATTTGGAACGTCATCCGGAAGCATTATTAAAAGGAAAGGGAAAATAAAATGAAAAAATGTTTGATTGCGTTGATGTTGTTATTTATCAATTCCTGTGCCTGGCGTTCACCGGATGCGGTTTTCTATGTTATGGACAGTTCCGATTTGCAAGCCCTTTCGGCCCGAAAATTCAGCGTGGCCGTGGCAAAAGTAAAAGTTCCGGAAATGCTTAACAGGCAACAGATGGTAGTGTATGAAGAAAACAGCAACGAAATTAAAGTTTTGGAGTTTAATCGTTGGGCCGAGGCGTTGCCGGAAATGTTGCAAGGCACATTAACCAATGATTTAATTGCTTATCTGCCGTCTTGCTATGTTAAAAGAACTTATTTTGACGATGAAAAGGCAGATTACAGTGTAAATGTTGAAATAAATCAGATTAAAGCCTACAGCGGCGATAAAGTTATTTTGAGCGCCTGGTGGAATATCAGAGATGCCAAAGGAAAGATAGTACAACATTCGCAACGTACTTATGAGGCAAAAGTAAAAGGCAATACGATTTCCGATTTGGCAGCGGCACAAGCGGAAGCGCTACATTTAATGTCACGCGATATTGCCGAGAAATTGCTGAAATTATAGGCTAAAGAGAAATTTTATCCGAGCAA
>JAGDBT010000050.1 GCA_017958895.1 Alphaproteobacteria bacterium
AAAGGAAAATTATATGGGCTGGCTTTCATCTATACCTTTTTTATCTTTCGGCGGCGGTGTGCTCGGCATATCCGTTTCGCTCTTATCCGTTACCGTTATGCTGGGATTGTGGGTTTTGGTGCTTATGGTGTTACACCCTTTGCATGCCACTCTGTTCGTCTTAGCCGCCCTTTTTGAATATGTCCTGATTACTTTTTTCGGCTTTCACTTATGGTTTAACTTTTTCAGCTTTTTCGGCTTTTACATTTTGCTTTTTATCATTTATTCCTTGTTTTTGCGCAAAATTTTACCACTTCCGAAAAGCGATATCGAACATCTGTTGCAATTAAGCGAACTCAAAAAAAATGATTTGCTGTCTGAAGAAGAATATAAAGCCGCCAAAAAGAAATTACTCAAACTCAAATAATTTCACTTTTTATCATTGCTTTTTTATTTGCAAAATGATATACTCTGTCGCGTAAAGGAGTTTTTGATGCTGGAATATCTCAAAAGGAAATTATCCCGCTTGTCGGGAAAGGTTAAAATTGACACCTATCCGAAATATTACGAGAAAGAAGGTCTTATAATTCGTGAAGAAAAAGACGGCACTCGTTATGTCGTAAAACTCGATGAAAATCATAATGAAGTAATAGTGAGAGGTTACGATGCTTGATAATCCTTGGATGATAGTTGTTTGCGGGCCGAACGGTGCCGGGAAATCCACTTTCTATCGCGACATATTAAGCGAAGATCCTTTTGTGAAAAATGCCGAATTCATAAATTTGGATAACGAAGCGGCGGAAATGGCCGAAAAATCCGGAAAATCCGTCGATGAGGTAATGAATGAAGCCGGACGTAAAATCATTCGGCGCATAGACGAGAAGTTGGAAAATAGGCAAACTTTTATTTATGAAACCACTTCTTCGGGCCGCGCCCACCTTAATATCATGAAAAAAGCCAAAGAACACAACTTTGATATTGCCACTGTTTTTATCGGTCTTTCATCTGCCGACTTATCGGTTTTTCGTGTTAAGCAACGTTTTATGAATGGCGGACACGATGTTCCGATTGAAACAATCGAGCGGCGTTTCCCTAAAATTATGAATAATTTTCCGGATGTTCTTAAGGTCAGCGATTTATCACTAGCTTTTGATAACTCTATGGAATCCCCTTTCGAGCTTATTTTTATCATGGACGAGAAAAATCTTTTAATATTCCAAGATTATCCGCAATGGTTGGAATCTGCACTCAAAGGTCGCAAAACCAGCAAGGAAATAATCCATATTTCCAAGGAAGACATAGATTTCAGCAATAAGGAAAATATTTCCATTTTGACTGAAAGAATTTTTGGTGTTTTGGCAAAACAGAACAGCAAGTAGCTATGTCAGAAGATACTTCAACAGATATAAAAATTTTCGCACTTACGGACTGCCATCAGGAAGCTCGCCGTTTGGCTTGTCTTTTCAACGGCATTATAAAAAGATCCGCTCCGACCGGAAAAGGCTCTTTGATATGCGATGCCGGAGATTTATTCAAGGGAATATATGATCCCACTCTGTGTATTCATGCTTATCAACAACTCAAAAAACAACTTCCGCAGGCGGAAATAGTGGTTGCTCTCGGCAATAACGATTTCGGTTTTACCGCCAAACAATTTAATTTTCTGCAAGACACCTCATTGCTTTTTCACGAAGCGGGAATTCATTTGCTTTGCGCAAATTTAACAGATTTGCAAAGCGGAACCTGCCCGACCTGGATAAAACCTTATGTTGTCTTAAACATCAACGGCAAAAAAATATTGCTTATCTCGTTTTGCATCAATTGTATAAACATAAAAAAATACGGCTTACAGCTAACATCCGTGCCGGAAACTTTTCAAATTTTGGCTCCGACCATAAAAAAATTAAAACCTGACTGTCTGATTGTCCTTAATCATGATTTGTTACCTTCCACTCTGGCTATTTATGAAACCGGAAAAATTTTGGGCATTCAACCAGATTTGATAATCGGCGGACACGAACATTCTTTTGTTGACAACGATGACCACCGAAAAATTTATTACCCGCATGCTTTTTCCCGTAACATGCTGTGTTTTTCCTTAAACATCGACAAACCGGAAAATTCTTTAAAATTGGAAGAAACTGTTGAATACAGGCAGGAACAAATAATGGATTCCTTTGTTACCGAACTTAACGAGTATGAAAATCTGCGCGGCTTAAACGAGCCCATAGCCAAAAGTACCTTAAACTTGGAACGTCATTATTCACAACCCGGAGCTCTCGGAACTTTTGTGGCTGATTTAATGAAAGATACGGCACATGCCGATATCGGTATGATTTCAACCGGTTTTATGACACACGCCCTACGTTATGAAAAAGATAAAGTCCTTACCCGCTATAATTTAGAGAGGGCTTTTTCCGCTTCCATACCCTTGCAAGCCGTTTATTTGAATGCCGATGAACTGAAATCCGTCTTAGCAAATGCTCTCAAATTCCATTTTTCCGCAAACTCGTCAAATACTCGATTTTTGCAATGTTCCCGAAATTTAACCGTAGTCTGCACAAGATCAGCCAATAATACGGCACTTATAGAGCAAATTCTCATTGATGATATTCCGCTGCTTAATGCTCAAGGAAATGCTCTTGATGCGCATAAAAAATTCCGTTGCGCCGTTGATCCGTTTATCGCTTCCGGTGAACAGGGATTTACCGCAATGCAGAAAAATGAAAAAGAAAATATCTATAAAAACAATAACTTAGTAATGATAAATAATCTTTTTGTTGAAGGTGTAAAAGCTGCCGAAAGCAAATATTTACCGGGAAGTCCTTACCCTAGTTTCAAAATTATTGAAACATCTCACAGTTGATTATTTGAACAATAAGCGATAAGCAATACCCACTCTTTTAATAAAACCGAGTTGCGGCTTAGGAGAAATAATTTCCCAACCGCGTTTTTTCATCATTTCAAACAAAGTACGACCGGAAACTTCTACCATATGCAACGGCAAAGTATCTTGTTTGTTGGTTTTATCAAGCAATTTTTCTGCCTGAATGTAACACTTTTCCACTTGAGTCGCAATATTTTCGCGCACTGCCGATAAATTTTTATTTTCAATAATGCCGCGCGGCGTGTCCAGCTCAATACCGCATTCCCGCAGAGCCCCAAGCGGTATATACATTCTGCCTCTTTTGGCATCATCTTTGATATCGCGCAAAATGTAAGTCAATAAAACAGCATAGCCCAAGTTCTTCGCCAATTCGGCGTTAACCAGCGGATGTTCTCCATCCAAAATCATCAAAGTCAGTTCAATCGGTACAACCGCTGTCCCGTCCACATAACGAATAAATTTATTTTCATCAGGTGCAACCAAAGGAATTTGGGCATCCAATTCCGCAGAATTCAAAATATCTTCCCAAAGTTTTTTCGGCAAATTGAAACGCAGACAGTTTTTATAAATTTTGCGACCGATATTGGTTTCAGGTACTCTTTTATCATAAATATTATTCAGTTCTTCGTGCCAGGCGGCCAGAATTTCTGCCTTTTCCGTTAATGACATATCCGAACGCTGCAAAGTTGCCAAATGCCGGCAAAAGGCAAATAAGGTATATATGGCATCGCGTTTTGCTTTAGGTAATCTGCGCATACCCCAAAACAGCAAAGGATGATTTTTCCTGACCATATCTCCCAATGATATCATTTACAGCCTTTCTTTACCGGTAGTCCTCGTGCGTATCATAACAAAACTCAGAATACTATATAAGAATATCTTGACAGCGTCAAGCATTGTAACCGTTTGTTGTTTATTATTTTTGAAACTCTCAATACGAAATTTCAAATCATAAAGTAACAGCGCCAAGCGAAATTTCAAACGCTTTGATTTAACTAACGCCAGCACCACCCAAGAATTTTTCAACAAACCTTCCAATTTGCTTATTTGCTTTTGTCGCGACCATTTTACGGTGCTTATCAATTCTGTTTTCTGCTGCAGATTTTCCAACAGAAAAAATGCCACCAAGGCTGAAGTCATCGGCAAATAAGTACTGGGATTTTCATTATTCAACACCATCAGCATTCTGGCCTTCGGAGCACACAAATTAGCGGCAACCTCCGATAACTGCGTTTCATTTTCTATTGGCTTACCGCTTGCCAAACGTCGCCAAACGGGCAAAAAATCCAACAACAAATACAACGACAGATTTTCCTTCACAAACGCTCTTTGCAATTTTGCCAGTTTATTATCCTGCACAACAAAATCTTTGCGTATGGCTTTTTCCAAAAAATCTA
>JAGDBT010000051.1 GCA_017958895.1 Alphaproteobacteria bacterium
ACGTCTCTGGCAATTGACAATCCCAATCCGACACCGCCGGTATTTTTATTGCGAGATTTCTCTATCCGATAAAATGCCTTAAACACATCTTCGCGCTTATCTTCCGGAATACCCGGCCCGTCATCGTCTATTGTAAGTTCCAAACGTTTATCATCACTTTGCAAATTCACCGCTATGGTTTTGCCGTAATGAAAGGCATTTTCAATAATATTTGTAATTGCTCTGCGCAAAGCCTGTTCACGTCCCTGTATTGCACTGACATCATAGTTCGTTGAAAAACGAATCATCGCATCGGAATTTTTGCGATATTTATTCAAAATGCCCGAAACCAGTTCATTCATATCAATAAAGCTCGGTTTTTCTCCGCCTTCACCGCTTACAAATGCCAAATAGCCGTCAAGCATTTTCTCCATTTCGTTAATATCCTGAACAAATTCCTGATTTTCCTTGCTGTCCGGCAGCATTGCCATTTGCAACTTCATTCTGGTCAAAGGTGTTCTTAAATCGTGTGATACACCGGCCAACATTTGAGTTTTTTCCGTAATTTGCCGCAGAATTCTCTCTTTCATCTTGGTAAATGCCAAACCGGCGCGACGAACCTCGATGGAACCATAAGGCTTAAATTTCGTATTTATACCTTTACCGAAATCTTCCGCCGCTTCCGCTAATTGCGAGATAGAACGAACCTGAATTCTTAAAAACAGCGCCGCCACCACAAATAAAAGCAATCCGGAACCTATCATCCATATAACAAAGCCGAAAATCGACGAACTGAAAATATTTTTTACTGACGTAGCGAATGAATACAATCCTTGCGGCGTATCAACCAAAATATTCAGATGCGCACGATGGTTGCGCAAAAATATCTCCGTATTGGCCATCGGAAATTGTCTATGCAAAGCCTCGGTCAGATGTGCCGTAACGAATGTATCGTTTTTCTTGCTTTCTTTCCATATTTCGTGCTTGTTTTCGTTATCGTAATAACTTACATCCAATCCGTATAATGAAGAGGCCAGTTTTTTCACCTGTTCAAAATTTTCGCCGGCATCATTAAGCTTTATGATAAAGGCCATATTTGAGGTCAAATTCTCGGATAATTTTCTTCCTACTCTTTTCCAGTTTCCATCCAAAAAAGCATAAATTGAAACCACCTGCACCACTATCAATGGAATAAAAATCAGCAGCATTGTTCTGAAAAACAATGATTTAGGTAAAAATTTACGCTTAAAAAATGCCAAAGCCTTTTCAACTTTTTCAGGGTATTTAATATGCATTTTTCACTCCTCTTCAGTTAACAACATATATCCTTTTCCGCGCACCGTCTGCAAATAGCGGGGATTTTTTGAATCCGGTTCAATTTTCTTACGCAATCTGGTAATTTGCACGTCAATAGAACGCGGACTTTGCCCGGAACCCAACATTTCAGACAATCTTTCACGGGTAAAAATCTGCCCCGTTTTTTGCCCTAAAATGCTCAAAATTGCCTGCTCCGCCGGTGTTATATGAACAATTCCCTCTATTTTGTGCTTAAATTCCTTGCTTGACATATCAAAACAATAATCGCCGAGTTGCAAAATCTGCAAATCTTTTTTATCTTCCGCAACCCGCCGCAATATATTATTGATTCTCAGCACCAGTTCCTTAGGTTCAAACGGTTTAGGCAAATAATCATCGGCACCGGCCTCCAAACCGCATATTCTGTCTTGAGTTTCGCCCATTGCCGTCAACACAATAGCCGGAACATCATTGGTTTTTCTGAGTTTTTGCAAAAATTCAAGCCCGCTTTCGTTTGGCATCATCACATCAACAATCAACATATCAAACTTGTATTGTTGCAAAAACATCCGCGCATTCTCCGCATCTTTGGCACTTGTAACAGCAAAACCGTTTTCCTGAAGATAACGTTGCAGCAAGCCGCGCACACGCGTATCATCATCAATTACCAAAATATGTGCGCAATCTCTAGCCATACTTATTTTGATTTCGGTTTGGTTTTTGTTTTAGCTCTGATTTTGAGTTTAGGTTTAGTTCCGGTTTTGCTTTTGGCGGAACTTTTAGCCGTAATTTTACGAGTTGTTTTACGAACCGCTGCTTTTTCAGCCGCCGGTTTAACGATTTCCGTTTTTTGCAAAACTTTTACCTCTGAATTTTTTTGTGCTTCTTCGGCTTTAACATAATCCAAACTTTTTTCGTAATATTGATAGCCCGTAATAAAAGTCAAAATAGCCGCAATCCACAACAGGAACAAGCCCAAATATCCCCAGAACATAGACAATTCACAAAACAGCATCATTGATAAAGCCGTCATCTGAGCGGCAGTTTTCCATTTTGCCAATTTTGTAACCGGCAAACCGACATTAACTTCACGCAAAAATTCTCTCAGGCCTGAAACCAAAATTTCACGACACAAAATCACAAATGCCGGTATAAAGGTAGTGCTCCAAATATAGTAATACGCGATTTCCCCGTTGCCGGTATGATAATGCTTTGTCATTATTACCACCAAAGCAGAAGCTACCAACAGTTTATCGGCAATCGGGTCCAACAAACGCCCGAACGAAGATGTCTCGTTCCAGGCACGCGCCAAATAACCGTCCAAATAATCGGTTATCGAAGCAAGAACAAACAATGTTCCCGCAATCATTGCCCAAGCGTAAGACGGAATATAAATTGATATGAAAATAAACGGAATAACCGCTATTCTTGAAATTGTCAGAATATTAGGTAAATTATACACGACAGCCCCCCTATAATGCATAGAAATAACGTTAATTCTTTTGCATTATAATCCATTTTTTCAATTATGGAAGTAATTATATATCTTTTCCGCCGTTTTTTTACTGATTCCCGACACTTTACGCAAATCCGACAACGAAGCCTCTTTAATTTGCTCAACAGAACCGAAGAAATTTAACAAATCGCGTTTTCTTTTTCCGCCTATTCCTTCAATTTCATCAAGTTGCGATTTAAAAATTGATTTCGCTCTTTTTTTACGGTGAGTACCTATGGCAAAACGATGCGCTTCATCGCGAATATTTTGCATATAAAAAGCTATGGCCGATTGAAAAGGCAGTGAAAAACTCTCTCTTCCCGAAATATGATAAAATTCCTTACCGGCATTTCGTTCCGGCCCTTTGGAAATTGCAATAATCGTAATGCCCGACAAATCATAATTTTTCAAAGCTTCATGAACCGCATGCAACTGTCCCAAACCGCCGTCAAGCAATATAACATCCGGCCGATTTTCCGAGCTCATATTATCAAAACGTCTCAGCAAAACTTCTTTCATCATCGCAAAATCGTCATTGGTATTTTCCGTATATTTTATGTTGAAAGTGCGATAAGATTTTTTATCAAAGCCCTCCGGTGTTGCCACAATCATTGCCCCCACCGCATAGGAGCCCTGATTATGAGAATTATCATAAACTTCTATACGTTGCGGAATTCTCGGCAAACCGAAATATTCTTTCATTTCCGTCAAATTTGCTTCTATGCTCGCAGTTTCGGCCAAGCGACGATCTATTGCTTCTCTGGCATTTTCGATTGCTCTTTTGATAAGCTTTGCTTTATTGCCTTTTTGATAAAAATTAACACTCGTTCCGATGGCTTTTTCCAAAAATTCTCGGTTTTCCGGCTCAACGGAAACCAATATTTCTTTGGGCGGTATGTATTCCGCATAAAAACTGCTTAAAAAACCTTCCAAAATTTCTGCCTCGCTCATTTCCTCGGCTTGCTTCGGAAAATAAGGAATATTGCCGCAATTCTGCCCGGAGCGGATAAAAAACACCTGAATACAAATTTGATTTTTATATTTTACCGCCGCCACAACATCTGCCGAAACAATGTCAACATATTCCACATTGGCACCGCCTTGAATACTGCTTAAAACTTTTATCCTGTCCCGCCATTTCAAGGCTTCTTCATAATTCAAATTTTCGCTGGCTCGCAACATTTCCGCCGACCATTTTTCACGCAAATCGTTATTTTTGCCGGCCAAAAAATCTTCAACCTCCGCTACTGCTTTATGATAATCTTCTTTGCTGATTTTGCCCACACACGGTGCACTGCACCTTTTTATCTGGTAAAGCATACAAGGTCTGTCGCGATTGGCAAACACGCTGTCCCGGCAAGAGCGAATTTGAAAAGCCTTTTGCACAATTCCCATAACTTCATTAACAGCCGTCGCACTGGCAAACGGACCGAAATATTTGCACTTATCGCGGCGCGCACCTCTGCTTTTTCTTAAAGCCGGAAAATCCTCTCTTGTATCAATCATCAAATGCGGAAAAGTTTTATCATCTTTAAGCAATATGTTATATTTAGGCTCCAACTTTTTAATCAAATCATTTTCCATCAGCAGAGCCTTAGCCTCATTTTCCACAATAATAAATTCCATTTTATCAACTTCCGCGACCATTCTCTTAATATGGTCCGGCAGCTTTTCAAAATGAGTATAGGCAACTATTCGCTTTTTAATGCTTTTGGCTTTTCC
>JAGDBT010000052.1 GCA_017958895.1 Alphaproteobacteria bacterium
GTTTCCGTCTTCACAAGCGCCAAATCGCCCATGCCTTCCATTTCCTCGTACATAGGGCGCGTTTTTTCTATTGCCGCCTCGGTTATATCGTCAACCGTTTCATATCCGCTACGCTTTCCAAACATATCGTCAATAAAGTTTTGCGAATTATCAATATTGCGACTTTCAAGTTTTTCCAGATTATCGGCAATTGTATGACGTGCCGCCGGTGTCTGTTGACGTGCTTTTTGCACAATATCAAGGGCTTTTTGGTCTGCCACTTCCGCAAGCGATAAGTTATTCTCTCTCGCTTCCTTTATCATGGCATTTACGGCATCGTCGCCTAATTCCTTACGCAGATAATCTATTGCGGCTTTGGCATCTTTGGCATTCTTACCGCCTTTACGGAACATTCCCGCAAATTTGCCTAAAATACCCGCCGCACCGCCTAAAGCGGCACCAAAAGCGACGCCACCCGCCGCACCGAAAGCGGCATTTGCCGGAACATCTGCCCAATTATCAGCGGAAGTCGTGCCGTAAATACCGCCCTGAACAGCGGCATCAGTCAAGCCTAAGCCCATACCCTTTAAGCCGGTCTTTGTTAAGCCTTTGGTTATTGCACCGCCTGCACTTGCACACGGTAAAAAATTTATCTGTTATTCAAACGCTTAAAATATCTTTTTATCAAGTTCTTCCAGAACATCAATATAAGAAGAAATCAATGACAGGCCGTATTCCCAAAAACTTTCCGAATTAGGACTCAAATTAAACGGTTTCAAAATCTTGTCATAATCTTCCAGTGCCGTCATGGAAAGCATTTTTAAGTATTTATCGGCAAAATCTGCCACCTTGCCGCTTTCCTTAACCTGATACAGAGAGTTCACAAAACAATCCGCGTAAGAATAAGCATAAACATAAAACGGCAAAAAGAAGAAATGTCCGACCATTGACCAAATATGCGCGCTATCTTCGTCAACCACCACACTATCACCCAAGCTGTCACGCATTTCCTCAACCCATATCTGACTCAAACGTTCTTCCGAAAGTTCGCCGTTTTTGCGCTCGTTATGAGCACGGGTTTCAAAGAAATGGAAAGCTATCTGCCGAATGGCCGTGTTAATCATATCTCCAACCTTGGAGGCTATCAAACACAACTTAGCCTTATCATCTTTAAGATTGCGCAACAACGACTGAAAAACTATCATTTCACCGAACACCGAGGCCACTTCTTCCGAGGTCATTCGGCTGTGTTCGTTCAGTTCGCCGTTTTTCAGCCGCAACTGATGATGACAACCATGCCCGAGTTCATGAGCCAAGGTAAGCACATCATTTTGTTTGCCGGCAAAGTTCAGCATTAAATAAGGATGTTCTTCAGCCAACGGACCACTGCAAAAAGCCCCGCTCCGCTTGCCGTCACGCGGCGGAACATCAATCCAGTTTTTAGCAAAAAATTCTTTGGCTATATCGTAAAGTTTCGGCGAAAACTCCTTATAGGCCGTCAGAACAATATTTACCGCCTCGTCCCAAGTATAAGTAACATCACTGCCGAAAGGCAAAGGAGCGTTGCGATCCCAATAACTGATTTTATCAAGCCCCAGCCATTTGGCTTTCAGCTTATAAAAACGATGCGAAATATCCTTATAATGCTTTTTCACCGTGGCGGCCAAAACTTCCACACTTTTATCACTCACATCTTCACACATATTGCGTTCTGAAACCGGGGTTTTGAAACCGCGTTTTTCATCTTCTATGGCCTTGTCTTTCATCACCATATTATAAATAAAAGTATAAAGATGACTGTTTGCCAAATATACACGGTTCATTTCTTTGCCGGCTTTCAAGCGAGTTTCGCGATTTTTATCCAGCAAAAGTTTAGACAGCTCCGCATCATTATATTTTTTGCCGTCAACCGTAAATTCCAGACGTGAAGAACTTTCTTCATACAAACGTACCCAGGCGCTGCCGGAAGTTAAAGATTTTTCCAACAACAAGGATTCCTCAGGCTCGCTGAGCTCATACTTTTTGAATTTTCTAACACGATTTATCCAGTATTTATAATAACTTATTCTCTTATCTTTAAGCCATTCTTTAATTTTATTTTCCGACAACTTATTCAATTCCAAACTGAAAA
>JAGDBT010000053.1 GCA_017958895.1 Alphaproteobacteria bacterium
GTTTGAAAACCTTTGTAGTTGGCATTAATCAAAGAGCTCAAATAATCGCCTATTCCGCCGTTGATTTTTTCACCAACCATATTTACCGAACTGGTTACGGCTTCACCCTTTTCGGTTTTAACACCTTCCGAAACCACAATTAAAGCACTGGTGCGGCCGCTCTTTTTTATATCTTCCAGTTTTTTTACAATACCTTCTAAAGTATAAGGTATTTCCGGAATTAAGCAAATATCCGCAAAACCGGCTAAAGCGGAATGCATAGCCAAATGACCGGCATCGCGCCCCATAACTTCCAAAATCAGAGCCCGATGGTGAGAACGTGCGGTCGTGGTCAAATCATCAAGAGCCGAAGTGCAAACCTGACAAGCCGTATTAAAACCTACCGAATATTCGGTCAGCGGAGTATCATTATCAATGGTTTTCGGCACACCTATCATTTTAACACCGGCCATTTTGCAATAAGCACTCACTATATTCATGCTACCGTCACCGCCGACAACAACCAAAGCATCCAACCCCAGTTCACGAACGCCTTCTCCGAATCGCTTTGCCAATTCTTCCTGCGATTCTTTCTTTACGCCGCTGTTAAGCGAACCCAAATAGGAACCGGATAATCTCGGCCACGGAGAATTCGAAAAATTTATTTTGCTCAAGCGCTCATAAGACAACGGTCGATTCGTCAATCCGTTAGTACCATCGTGAATACCATAAACTTCCCATCCTCTTTCTTCGGCAGAATTAACAACCGCCATAATAACGGCATTAAGTCCGGCACAATCGCCACCGCTTGTCAATACGCCGATTTTTTTGATATTTTCCATAAGTCACTCCGATTTATAGTTGCATTTAATCATAAAATCATGTATACTCTTTACAACTTTGGGATAAAATTTCCACTAAAAAATAAGGTTTATCAAACTTTATTTTCTGAAAGGACGGACTAAATTCTATGACACTGAACGAAAAAAATGCCAGATTACAACTTCTTCTTTGTGAATTGAAGTTGGAGCAACGTCATGTAAATACTGATTTATCTCGTTTGTTAAAAAACGGCAAACCGATAGATTTCTTTCAAGCTAAAAGATTGAGCACTCAAAAGAGTGGTTTGGCAAAAAGAATCGATAAAGTTCAGGAAAGTATTAATCCGAATATTATTGCCTAAGGTCGGAATGTAGGCACAGATGCTTAAATAAGCTAAATTTTTGCTTGCAATAATAAAAAACGTGTGTTAAACAAAACGCAATTTGTTAGTTTTAGAAAAGCCGAAAGGGGTGATTTAAGTGGTACAGGTTACGGTTATCGGAAACGATGTTAACCAATCTTTGAAAATCTTGAAAAAGAAAATGCAAAGAGAAGGCGTTTTCCGTGAAATGAAGCTTCGTCGTTGTCATGAAAAGAACAGCGAAAAGAAAGCCCGTCGCAAAGCCGAGGCGGTTCGTCGCGCTCGCAAACAAATGCGCAAACGCTTAGATACCGAAGGTTTCTAGTCTAAAGATTTTTATAAAAAAGCCCCTCGCAAGAGGGGCTTTTCTTTATTAAAAACTTCCGTTTTTCTCTTGCAAATCACTTTCTATTTTTTGCTTTAAATCTGAAATTTTCAAAGCCAGAGTTTTATTCGGTGACGATTTTTCCGCTCTTTCCAGATGTTTTTTTGCCATTTCCGGATTATCCATGGCATAATTAAACTCCGCGGCCGCATAATAAGAAGCTGCTTTTTCGCCAGTCATTTCATAGGCACGTGCCAATAATTGCCAGGCAAAAGATATGTCCGACTTTACCAATGCCTTTTGCAACAGGGTTATGGAACGTTGCAAATCTTCTTTAGCGGCAGACGATTCCAAAAGCGACTGAGCCAAACTAATTTCCAACAACGGATTGTTATTTAACAACTTCAGGGCTGTTTCATAAGGGGCTATACTTTCTTTTACTCGTCCGCTTTCAAACAAAAACTGACCTTTCATTTCATAAAAATAA
>JAGDBT010000054.1 GCA_017958895.1 Alphaproteobacteria bacterium
CATTAGATATAGACCCGTTTACGGGTAGCAAGTAATAGTCGCCCGGTCAGATTGTAGTACGCCCTTTAGGCGTGTGCTGGTAAAGTGAGCCTTATAGGCGTATAAGAAGAACCGCCGGCTGGGCCGGCGGGTTCCTTTTTATTGGTGAGCTCGGTGGGATTACTCCACTTCGTTACGTTCACTGCGCTCATTCGCTTACAGCTTACCGGCACACTCCCGTGTGCGTTTCGCTTGTAGTCGAACCCGCTTCTCGCGGCTTCAAATCCTCACACCTCATACCAACAAAAAAACCACCTTTTCAGGTGGTTTTTTTATTGGTGAGCTCGGTGGGATTCGAACCCGCGACCCTTTGATTAAAAGTCAAATGCTCTACCGACTGAGCTACGAACTCGTATAAACGAATATGCTTATAGAAGATAAAACAAATTTAGTCAATAAAAAAAATAAAAAAAGTTAAAAAAGTTGAAATAGGGGTTTATTTATTAAGAAATATATGTTAATGTGCTAAAAAATAATTTTTGTAATGTACATTAAATGAGGTTAAATATGGCTCTGAGTAATGATATAGGTCAAAAAGGTCGTTATAGTATTTTGCAAAACGCTAAGGGCGAGATAATGCTTATGATGGACAGCCGTGAAGGAGGTCCGGAGAATCCGCGTTTTATTTATGACGGTAGTGATACAGCCTTGTTGTATCGTTCACAAGAGAGTTCGGTAGCTTTTCGTCGTATAGATGAGGGAGCGCGCGGTCCGTTAAAATCGGTAACCGAGATTTTGGTCGTTGAAATCGAAAATGACGATGTTGAAAGAGAATATATTGTTCCGGTTCGTTTGGTGAAAGATGTGAATAATTTAATCATCTCCTGAGAGAGGTGGATTTTTTATGATTGCATATACGGCTTTTTTATTATTTTTTATCGGAATATTCAGTAGCGTTAAAGTGGGCATTAAAATGGATAGGGCTTTGTCCGGTGTCGGTTTTGTGTCCCTTTTTTTTGTTTTTTGCAATTTTCTTGACGGCATGAGAGAAAAAATAAACGATGAATTTTCGTTTGTGTGGAATACGGCTCAAGGTCAGAATTTGCGTATTGATATTTTTTCCAACGCTTACAATTATGAGTTGGTTTTGCCCTTTTTTGCGATTACTTTGCTGGCCGTACTTAACGGATTGCTTTTCCGCAACGAAGAACGACGCGCCTCATATGCCGCAGTCGAAATTTTTAATTTATTGGCCTTAATTGTTTTAATCACCAGTTCTAATTTCGTGCAACTGTTGGCTTCACTGTTTTCGGTCGATATATTATCTTATTTTTTGGTCAGGGATATTGATAAATATAAGCGCTATGTTTTGATTCATGTTTTTGCCGATATGATTTTGTTTATGGTGTTGGCCATTATAAATTGCCGGGTTGATTCACTTGATATTCAGCAAATTATTTTATATCGACAAGAGGGCTTTTATAACAATTTTGTCGCGCTTTCCGGTTTAACCGCCGTATTCTTAAAAATAGGTTTTACGGTCTTTCAAATCGGAATTATGGGACTGAAAAATATCAGATGGCATCGTTTGCAAAATATACTTTTTGTTTCTTCGGCAACGGCATCATTTTTGGTGTTGTTGAAATTCAGTATCTTATGGAAAGAATCTGTTTGCTTTGACAGCTATTTTAATTTTATGGCTTTGGCATCTTTTGTGTGGGCCTTTATCGGCAGTTTGCTGACAGATGAATTTAAGACCAAATTGATTTATTGGCAAATGCTCTTCTTTGCCTTGTTAGCGGAGTTGTTGCGTATCAACGGTTTTGTGTGGGAGCGCGGATTTACGATACTTCTGCTGGAAATGTATTTGATGGCAAATGTTTTATATTTGGTTTACTATTATAACAATCGCCGAAATTTATTGGCTAAAATGGCGGCTATTCGCCGTCGCTTTGATAAAAAAGTGGCGGCTGTATTGTTATTGACCGCGGTTTTTATTACGGCTATGGCAAATACGTTGACCATGCTTTATAATCGCGGAAATCGCTATTATATATGGTTGTTCGGGGTAATGTTTGTATTGTCCTTAAGTGCGGCAATAAAAAGAATTTATTTTTCGCCGCGTCTCAGAATGGGTGATAAGCAAAATCAGGTGTCATTTAAATTTTTGTATGTGGCGGAACTTGCGGCGGCCGGGGCTTTTTTGTTATACGGAGCACAGTTCGGTAAATCTTCGGTTTGGGGTTTTTTATCGATATTTATAGCACTTTGTTTGATTTCTCCGTTGGGCAAAATTCCAGATATCAAATATGTGAAGTTTTTGCAAAACGGCGATTACTTGGGTGATTTTTATTTGTTTTTAATTAAATCAATCAGACGTTCGGGGAAAATGTTGTGGTTGATAATAGATCACTTTTTTATGGAAAAAATAATATTGCGTTTTTCCTCGGTCTTTGTGGGAGGACAGCTGCGTTGGTTCAGAAAAGTTCATAACAGCAGACTTTGGGGAGGTACTACCGCAGTGGTCGTTTTATTGATATTGCTGTGGTTTTCATTTAGGAACGGAGGGTTGGGATAATGGAAAACGTTCTTCTGTTATTGATAACTGTGCCGTTGATAGGTTGTTTGTTTGTGCTGTTTGCCAAGAAAGACGATCAAAACGCTTTTTATGTAACTTTGCTGTCTTTAACGGCAAATTTTGCGGTTGTTTTACGCTTGTTATCTCAAATGAATTATCAGGACGGCGATATTCAATACCGTTATGTATATGACTGGCTGGAAAGTGCACATATCAAATTTTCTTTGGGAGTAGATTTGTTTTCACTGATTGTTCTTATGGGGGTGCATTTGGCATTGCTTATAGGATGTATCGGCTTGGATGAAGTACAGCGAAAAAGCAAATTTTTGCTTATGCTTACCCTGTATTTTTGTTGGAATATCAGCGGGTTCTTTATTTCGGAAGATATGTTTTCGTTTTATATGTTTTTTGCCGGAATGTTGTTGCCGCTTTTGATGTTGGTGGGCAAATACGGACAAGTAAAAAAATCGGCAAACCTTTATTTGTTCTTTATTTTTAATTTTGTGGGCATATTGTGCTTTTTTGCGGCCTTATTGGTAATTTACAGATTTTATCACTCTAACGTTGCCTTAAAGGATATGGCGTTGGTAAAAATGCCGCACAGAACATTGTTGATGGTTTGGTTGAGCATTTGTGCGGCTTTTGTTTCACGCGTGCCGATTTGGCCTTTCCATTATTGGTTGTCATCAATCAATGCCGGAATAAAAAATCCCGTGGTTTCGGTAATAATTAATCTGTTGCCGCTTACCGGTGTTTACGGGCTTATGCGTTTTTGGGAACTTACAATTCCGCGCGGTATTGTTTCTTTGGTGCCGGTTATGGTGATGTTCGGGGTTATCACAATGATTTTTGTGGCGCTCATCGGCACGGCTCATAAAGACTTTATGCAAAAATTGTTTTCTTATACCTGCGTATATTATTTACTTTTCTTGCTAACCTCGGTATTGTTGGCGGATGATTATAAAATAAATATAGCATATTCGTTGTTTACGTTTTTGATTGTGAATTCATCTTTGTTGGTGCTTGATTTGCAGACTGAAGCGGCAAGTTCGGCAAATGATTTGGATTATCGGGGAATTTTATGTTATATGCCGCGTTTGGCTAAAATTATGGCCTTTTTTGTGTTGATTGCGGTAGGATTGCCGATTTCCTCGTTGTTCTGGAATAATTTTGTGCTTATATCGGCATTATTTAAGGAAAATTTCTTTTTCGGAACGGCGGTTATGGCTTCGGTCGGAATGGTCAGTATGGCACTGCTTTATGAGTTGTTTATGATGCGGGGAGCCTATCTTATTAAACCGGAAAACATGGCAGTAGATGATGTTTCGGATAAAGAAGCCATATTTTTTATGGTGATAATATCTTTGGTGTTCCTATCTTTCTTTAATCCGCTGTGGTTTGGGTTTTAATGAGGTTGTAGATGTTGGAAAATGTGATATATTTATCTCCTTTGCTGATTTTAGCAGCCAGTATTTTTATTTTGATGTTTTCCCGACATGATGAGGAAGAACAATATCACTGTTTTCGTTTCAGCCGCACGATGTTGGTGCTGAGTTTTATTTTAAGTGTAATTTTTTATAATAAGCCGTTATTGCCGGAAATTTGTGAGGGGAATAAATATACCCTGCTTTTTGAATGCTTTTTGTATGTCGGGGCAATTGCCGTATTGTTTTTATCGCGCAAATGGTTTGCTTCTATGAAGTTGCCGGCTTATGTGTATTGCGGCTGTATTTTTATATCGGTTTTGGGCGGAATATTACTGATTTCTTCACTGCATTTGTCTTTGACGGTAGTGGGAGCGGTTTTGTTGATGCTCAGCAATTATATTTTGCTCAAAAGCACGGGCAAAAAACGCGATATAGATGTGGGCGGTTCGGTGTATTTGAGTGCAACCGTAGTCAGTGTGATTTTGTTGTGTTTAACCCAAATTATCTGTAAAGAAATCGGGAGCTCTTTAAGGTATGAAGACTTACGAGCCGTTATGGCAGAACAAAGCGGTAATCCGCTGTTGTTCGGGGTTATGGCGGCTTGGGCGGTGGTATTTACATTTTTATTGGCACTGGCACCATTGCATTTTTGGTTTACGGAAATTTTGGGAAGAACAATTCTGCCGGTATTTGCCTATTTTATGTTGGTGCCGATAGGTGCTTATTTGGCCGGATTTATACGTTTGAATGTTGTGGTATTTGCACCTATGGCAACTTATGCCGGTTTGTTTTATAAGGCGGTAGCGCTGATATCTTTGGCGGTGGGAGCAGTCGGAGCCTGCAGTGTGCAAAATGTGCGCAAAATATTTGCGTATGCTTCGGTATATCACTTGGGTATGGTGCTGTTGGTTTTGCAAACCTTTACTCTTAAAAGCATATCCATGGCCATGGTTTATTTGTTTACTTATTTGTTGGCTATGTATGGTATTTGCACATCCCTGTTCGGCCTAAAAATTAAGGGAGAATATTTGTTTACGCTCAACGAGTTTGAAGGAGCGGCGCACAAAAGACCGTATGTGGCGGCAATAATGACCATGTTTATTTTCTCATTGTTGGGATGTCCGCCTTTTTGCGGTTTTTTGGGAAGTTTTTCCGCTCTTAATTATATCATTACCGGTCGTCATTATTTTATATTGATTTATGCTTTGCTGACTTTGGTAATTCTCAGTTATTCTTATCTGCAAATTATAAAGGCGATTTATTTTGCGGAAAGTAAGGAAAATTTTGACCGAGCCGATTCCGGAATATACACGGCCATAATGTTGAATGTGTTGTTTATGATTCTGCTGATATTGAAGCCGTCGTATTTGACGGATAAGATGGTAGAGATGTTGGAGAGTTTGTTTGCATGACAAATGAAAAATGGAAAATTGTCTGCTTTGAGGAAGTCGGAAGCACAAACGATGTGGCTCAACAATACAGCAGTCAGGGAGTAGCGGGTAAAACTGTTATAAGAGCACTTTCGCAGACCGCAGGTCGGGGAAGAAGAGGGCGCTCTTGGCAGAGTTTACAGGGTAATTTGTTTTTTTCGTTGTTGTTGGAATTTGCCGTTGAACAATCTGCAAAATTGGTTTTAGCGAGCTCATTAAGCGTTTTGGAAACCGTCAAAAAATTTAGCAATAAAGCTGATGTTTGCTTGAAATGGCCGAATGATGTGTTGTTGAACGGGGCAAAAGTGTGCGGAATTTTGTTGGAAAAAGGTGCGGGAAAGTATATGATTATCGGGATAGGAGTAAACGTTAAACAAAGCCCGAAATCAGGAGACTTGTTGTATCCTACAACTTCACTTGCCGAAGCAAATATTGAGGTTACTCCGGAAGATTTCTTGGAGAGTTTTTTAGCGGATTTTGATAAAAATTTGCAAAGAGAATTTGCCGAACTTCGGGAGATTTGGTTGAAATATGCAACCGGAGTCGGTAAGGAAATTGCGGTTCGGCAAAACGGCAAAGACGAAAAAGGAATTTTTTGCGGAATTGACGAGAACGGAAATTTATTGTTGCAAAATAAGAACGGTCTGAAAAAAATTATGGCCGGAGATGTTTTTTTTATAGAGAAAAAAGATGAATGAATTTAGTGAAAAAGGGATTTATTTTTTGCCGTTGGGCGGTGCCGACGAAATAGGCATGAATATGTATGTTTATGTGGTTAACGGCAAAATGTTGGTGGTTGATGCCGGTTACGGTTTTTTGGCCGATGATTATCCGGGTATGGAGTTGGCTTATGCATCACCGGAATTTTTTGCCGAGCATCAGGGGCAAATAGAGGGGTTGTTTGTTACCCATGCACATGAAGACCATATGGGTGCGGTAGGGCAAATATGGCCATATCTGAAATGTCCGATTTATGCCAGTGATTTTACTTTGGGATTGATTAAAGAACGTTTGGCAGAATTTAAACTTGATGAAGAAGTGCCGCTGATTTCTGCAACTAAAACAAAATGTTTTGATTTTGAAGATTTTAGTGTGGAATTTATTCAGGTTGCACACTCCGTTCCGCAAACCTGTGCTTTGGCAATTCGCACGAAATACGGCAATATATTGCATGCTACGGATTGGCGTTTTGATGATGAAAAATTATCGGTTTTGCCGACCGATTTTGAGGCTTTGAAACGTTTTTCCGATCAGGGCGTCGATATGTTGGTGTGTGATTCCACAAATGTTATGGTAAATGAAAAATTGCCTTCCGAATCGGATGTGAGAAAAAGTTTGTTAAAGCTGATTCCGCAAATTGAAGGGGGGGTGATTGTTACCCTTTTCTCATCAAACTTAGTGCGTTTGGAAAGTCTTATAATGGCGGCAGAAGAGGCGGGACGTTCACCGGTATTGTTCGGAAGGTCATTACTTACGAATATCAAAATAGCTCGTGAGTGCGGTTATTTTCAAGATTTTCCGAAAGTTTATTCGGCAGAGGAAGCCAAAGATATTCCGGCGGATAATGCAATGTATATTTGTACGGGTTCGCAAGCCAATTATCGCAGTGCCTTGATGTCAATTGCCAACGGTGAAAGCAAATATGTTAAGATAGACGCTTCCGATACGGTAATTTTTTCTTCCAAGGTTATTCCGGGAAATGAGGCGCGCATAGAACGGCTGCAAGATAAATTTGAAGAAACCGGCGCCAAAGTTATTACCGATGAAACAGCTTTGGTGCATGCTTCCGGTCATGCAAATCGCGACGATTTGAAAAAAATGTATGATTTGTTGAAACCGGCCATTGTTTTGCCGGTACACGGCGATAAAAAATTTATTCGTGAACATAAACGTTTTGCTTTGACTTGCGGGGTTAAAGATGTTTTTTCGGCTCGGAACGGAGAAGTATGTTTGTTACGGGATAAAAGTATTGAAAAAATAGCAGAAGTACCGACAG
>JAGDBT010000055.1 GCA_017958895.1 Alphaproteobacteria bacterium
AGATTTTTTAACGCACCAAATTTGATTAAACGGGGAAAAATAGAGGCTCCTATCGGGTGGATACTCTGTTACGGATTTTTTCATAACTGCGTCATCGCACCATACTTCAAGGCTGATATTATCGACTGGGAGCAGTTGTTGACCTCTCTCGGCATAATGCTCGGCATAAGCGGCGTGCGTGACATTGGAATGTTCAGAAAGGAAGTAAAAAATGATAAATATGACAAGCCTGATAAATTTGATAAAGAAGTTTAGAGCGGTGGTGTTCGGAGTTATCGCTCTTTTTTTATATTTATTCGGTTATAAAAATACCCGCGAATCGGCAGAAAATCAGAAGAACAAGGAGGAAAACAATGCAATTAAAAAAGCTCAAGAGGCTCGCCGGAGCCTTACTAATCCTAATAGGATTGAACGCTTGCACAACAAGTATAAACGGTAATTATTGCCTTTTATACGAGCCAATTTATGCTGACTACGACAATGATACTGCTGAAACAATCCGCCAAATCGACCGCAACAACGTGGTTTACGAGGCCGTCTGCGAAAAATGAATAATGCCCTGATGGAGTAATCAGCCGAGGTGTTTCTTGTTTTAAATTTTATTCAAAAAATTTGTTGAAGTCCGGTGAAAAGCTGAGTTCAAAACTCCAATCTCCGCCGTGATGCGTTTCATATTTATTATGCCGCAAAGGCACGCCATAGGCAACTTTTGCCACTATATTATATGGTAACTGAACGCGCAAACCGGCACCGGCAGAAAGCAGAATATCACTGTTATTAAAGCCTTCTGCGCCGGCTCCATTGCCTTTGTATGGATACAAAGCAGCATAATCGGTGAACACAAACGGGCGAACATATTCATCAGTGCGATATACTTTATCCCCGATTTTCAGTTTTTCCGGAGCAATCGGAAAATATATTTCTGCCCCCAGCTGATAGCCGGATTTCGCCGTTAATAAACCTTGTGAATAGCCGCGCACCGTACCGAAACCGCCGGCTGACATCTGGTCGGCTACCGGAATGATGTCTTGCGGAACATATTGATAATTGCCGCGAAAATATCCCAAAAAGCGATGCCCAAAGTCATGCAGACGCATAATATTTCCCTCAAATTTCCAATAATCTATACGATTTTGAAACCATGGTGCCGCATAAGATACACTTTGCCCCAAATACCAAACTCCACTGTCGGTATCGTAGCGGAAATTCAAGCCGGTTTTAAGCTCCGGAATTTTATCTTCGTATAAATCGTAACCGTCAAAACTGGTAATTGCACGCTTGTAGGTGAACGATGTTGTGCTGTTTAACTCGCGGTGCAGTTCTCTGATAATTGGTTGAGTATAATAAACAGAATAGTTTTGCGAGCGGCTCTCAATATTGAAATCTTTATAAGCACCGTGTCCGATTTCCGCTTCGTTGTGCGAAAACGAAACACCGATACGACCATCATATCTGTTAACCGGAATATTATAATCAATAAATGGCGTTATTGAATAGCGGTTGGCATAAACGCCGGCCGTTAGTTTATCACGATAACCGAATAAACTGTCGTGAGCGGCAATCAACCCGGCACGACCTTTACCAATAGTTTCACGACCGGCATTATCGGCAACAGCCGTAACATGGTATGGTGCTTTTTCTTCGGCTTTTATTGTAACATCAGTTGTTCCGTCTTTTTCTCCGGGGTTCAAATCGCCTTTAAGCATAATACCATCATTGTAGCGATTATATATTAGCATATTTTCTTCTAATTTTTGAACATTAAAGATTTCACCTTCGTTCATATCCAAACGGTTTTTGATATGCGAACTCTTGGTCCAGCGATTGCCTTCAATCGTAACATTACCGACTTTACCTTCCAACAAACAGATTTTAATCACACCGTTTTCTATTGTTTGTTCCGGTAGATAGGCACGAGCAGTTACAAAGCCCTTATCCAGATAAAACTCGTTAATCCGGTCAATCATTTCATTTAATTTTGCCACTGTAACGTTTGTTTTTTCGTAATCTATTGTAATGGTGTCAATTTCATCCGGCGTTAAAATTTCACTCGGCTCAACCTCAAATTTTTCAACGTAAACGCCTTTGGTCTTATATTCGGATATTTTAGCTTTCTGCGTAACCGGCTTTTTTTCTTCTTTTTTGATTCCTTGGACTTTTTTTACTTTGTTTTCTTTATAATTTTGAAAGTCGCGAATACCTTGTCTTTCTTGCTCTAAACGCTTTGCACTATCTAAATCTTGCTGTTGCACCGTTCCGAGTTGTCCGACAACACCTTGCGGAGTTACTTGTGCCGAAGCGGTTGAATAAGTTGCTAAAATTGTGATACTTCCCAATATTATTGATGTAAATTTTTTCACTTTCAGTCCTATTTAAGCATTTAGATTTTAGTATATCTTAAACAAAATTTTTCTCAAACGCAATAAAAAGTTAAGAAAAATCATTTTTTAATTGTATTTTTTTGAAAAATTGCTACAATCGAACAAGTTTAAAAGTATATACATGTTGCAAAAGGAACTTGCTGTGAAATACTCTCGTTCGGCGATTACGCAACTGACTAAATGGTACAGACAAGTTTTAATAAAATGCGCTATTTTGAATGCGGCGGTAATGGTTGTTTCATTTGGTACACCGGCATTGGCTTCGGAGATTTCCGGCTTTGACCAAACATCCGGTACCTATAATATTGAAGCGGCAAAAGTTTCTGGCAATACCGGTTTCAGACAATATGAGAAATTCAAGCTTGATAATGGTGATATCGCAAATTTACTTTATAAAGATAGTTATAATAAATTCGTGAATTTGGTTGATAATCAGGTCAACATCAATGGTATTGTCAACACCATGAAAGATAATAACTTCTTTAACGGACACGCAATTTTTGTTTCGCCGAACGGGATTGTGGTTGGTGCAAGCGGTGTGTTAAACGTCGGTTCG
>JAGDBT010000005.1 GCA_017958895.1 Alphaproteobacteria bacterium
AACACGTTGGACGAACTCCGAAACGTTTTTTAAATCTTTCCAACCATTGTGCGGTCAAAGAAATCTCCGGTACCAATATCAACACCTGCCGACCTGTTTCCAAGGTTTTCGCTATGGCCTCAAAATATACTTCCGTCTTTCCCGAGCCGGTTATTCCATCCAATAATGTAACCGAAAAACCGTTTTCCACCTTGCTGCACAAGCAGTCAGCCGCTCGTTGTTGTTCCTAAGTCAAATCGACCTTAACAAAATCACCGACAGGCTCCAAAAATTCTCTTTTATTTTCAATGTATATCGGTTTCAGAACTTCTTTATCTATGAGTGTTTTTATAACACTTTGACCAACTCTGGCTCCCGAGGCGATTTCCTGTCGTGTGTAAGGAGCTTTGCTGAGCAAATTCATAACTTGCCATCTGGCATCAGAATTCTTTAATTTTGCTTCGGCCAAACTCTTACCTGACAACGTATAAAGAGTCGTCATGGCCGAAGGCTCAAAAACTCCGCGAACACTTAAAACCATTTTAAGTACGGAGCCCAGACGAGCCATATTATATTGCGCCACCCAACGAATAAATTTCAACATATTTTCCGATATCGGCGGAAAATCAAAATATTTGCTCACAGCCTTTAATTTAGTTTCATCTACCTCGCCGGAACCTTGCAAACTGTATATGATTCCTACTTGTCTGCCTTTACCGAAAGGCACTTCCACAATTTGCCCCAAACAAACATTCCGATCCACAGTATAGTCAAACGGATTATCAAAAGGCAAAGTTGTTAGAACGCCGATAATTTGTTTCATTATTCGGCCTTTTTATGTTGCAAATACTCCGGAGAAAAATGACCTTCAGGATGTCTTTTTTGCAATTTTCTGATATTTTCATCAATTATTTCATTAACCGGAATGTTAAGAGCATAAGCGGTTTGGAATAAATACCAACAAACATCACCGAGTTCTTTTATAAATTTATCTTTGGTTTCATCATTATATTCCAAACTCATAAATTTGACTTTTTTCCATAAATCGGCTACTTCTCCGCTTTCTCCGGCCAAACCGGTAACGGCATGATCCAAACGGGCATAATTGCCGTTTAAGAGTTTTGACAATTGTTTCATTCTCTCGGCATAAAGGGTATCGTTGCGCGAACTTTCCGAGGTTACGGAGTCAACAAAACGAGTATAATTTTCAAAATATTCCTTAACTTCCATTTTAATTACCTTTCAACATTTCTTTTAATTCATAAAGTTTATCCAAAGCCTCTCTGGCCGTCATATTATCCGGATCGGTTTGACGCAGCTCTTCTTCAATTAACGAATAAGCTTTGGCATTTGTCTCTTTTTCATCATCAGCATAAGCAAACAACGGCAAATCAATTTCATTAAGATTGTATTGCTTTTGGTTATCTTTTTCCAATTTTTTCAAAACTTCCTCGGCTCGTTTGGTAACCGTTTTCGGTAACCCCGCCAATTTGGCAACATGTATGCCGTAAGAACGATCACTTGCCCCGCCGATTACTTCATGCAAAAAGATAACCTGATCCTTAAATTCTTTAATTTTCATACAATGTAAGGTTAAACAGCTTAATTTATCCGCCAAAACGGTCAATTCATGATAATGCGTGGCAAACAGTGAGCGACATTGTTTTACCTCGTGCAGATATTCAACCACCGCCCAAGCAATCGACAAACCGTCAAAGGTTGCCGTTCCCCGACCGATTTCATCCAGAATAACAAAAGAGCGTTCCGTTGCTCTGTTTAAAATTGAAGCCGTTTCCACCATTTCAACCATAAAAGTTGACCGACCGCGAGACAAATCATCGGAAGCTCCGACGCGCGAGAAAACCTTGTCCACAACTCCTATATGGGCAGACTTTGCCGGCACAAAAGAGCCGGATTGTGCCATAATCGCTATCAAAGCATTTTGCCGCAAAAATGTTGATTTTCCGGCCATATTCGGTCCGGTCAAAAGCCAAATCCGATTTTCTTTATCCAAATTGCAGTTATTGCCGATGAATACACCGTCTCCATCGTGTCGCATGGCATTTTCCACCACCGGATGACGACCGTCTTCAATATTGAAAATCAGGCTGTTATCCAGTTTCGGACGACAATAATTATTCTCCAACGCTAATTCGGCCAATCCGGCACCGATATCAAGTTCCGCCAAACCGGTAGCGGTGTCCGAAATATCTCCGCTTTCAACCATCACATCGCGCACCAGATTTTCATATACCACCATCTCCATAGCCAAAGAACGTTCGCTGGCACTGCGAATATTATTTTCCAATTCCGTTAATTCTACCGTAGTAAAACGTGCGGCATTGAGCACCGATTGCCGATGAATAAATTCGGGATTATTCAAAAGCTGCTTTGCCTCTTTTGCCGGCACCTCAACAAAATATCCCACCACGTTATTATATTTAATTTTTAAGTGCTCTATTTCTGTCTGAACTATATATTTATCTTCCAATTTCTTTATGTAACTTTGCCCTTCATCACGCAAATCGCGCAAGGCATCCAACTCTGCGCTAAAGCCTTTACGAATAAATCCTCCGTCACGCGCCAAAAGCGGTAATTCAACATCCGTATCTATGGCTCTGCTGAGGGTGTCTATCAGGGTCGGATAATTTTTCAAACGCCTTTTAATGTCCTCAAAAGCTACCGGCAGATCATCAACCATATCCGTTCTGGCATACATATCAAAAGTTTGTTTAAATTTAGGCAATGCCATCAAAACCTGCAGAATCGCCACCAAATCACGCGGTCCGCCTCTACCGGCGCTCAAACGGGAAAGAGATCTTTCCATATCAGGACATCCCGCCAGAAGTTCTCTTATTTTATGTCTTACATTATCATGGCGGCAAAAGAATTCCACAATATCCAAGCGATAATTTATTTGTTCCAAATCAATCAACGGCGAAGTCAATCTTCTGGCCAACATTCTGGCTCCCGCTCCGGTAATCGTACGATCCATAACCGAAAACAAAGTATTATATTTTCCCCCGTCAACCAAGCCCAAATTATATCTGGTTGCCCCGTCTATCTCCATAAATAAAGAGTTTTGAACTTTTTGCGGATGTTTTATTCTCGGGATTTTACCTTTTTGCGTATTTTCAACATAATCCAAAATCAAGCCGCACGAAATTATTTCGGCTTTAACAAACATTCCCAAAGAATCGGTAGTGGCGGTTTCAAAAAACTCCAATATTTTCTTCTGAGTGTTCATAAAATTAAAACGCGCCTGCGGCAAAACGGTCAACTTTTCACGATATTCGTTTAAAACGGCAAATAATTCGGGATTTTGCAATAAGGAATCGGAAATAATAATTTCTGCCGGTTGCAATTTCACAAGAAAATTCTGCACTTCGGAAGCCTCGTTATCTGCGCTCACTTTCAATGAATCGATATAAAAATCCCCCGTTGACAAATCCAGCCAGGAAAAGCCGTATTCAAAATTATGCCGACAGACACAAAGCAGATAATTGTTTCTTTTACCGTCCAAAAGTGTGTCTTCGGTTAAGGTACCTGCCGTAACCAAACGCACCACATCTCGACGCACAACTGATTTTGAGCCTCTTTTACGGGCTTCTGCCGGATTTTCCATTTGCTCGCATATTGCAACTTTGTATCCGCATTTTATCAGTTTTGCCAAATATGCTTCATAAGCATGAAAAGGCACTCCGCACATCGGCACATCTTTATTTTTTATTTTGCCCCGTTTGGTCAGGGTTATATTCAAAGCTTCCGACGCTTTAACGGCATCATCGAAAAAAAGTTCATAGAAATCACCCAAACGATAAAAAAGCAAATACTCAGGATATTCCTTTTTTATTTCAAGGTACTGTTCCATTCCCGGCGAGATTTTATTATCTTCTGACATCTGTGTACTAATCTTAAATTTATTTAAACTTATTTCATATTACAATATTTCAGTTTCTAGTCCAGTATTTTATGAATTTTATTGACGGGATAAATACATGAAGCATTACTTTAAATTGCAGCAAGGTTCAATAAACTCGCAATTCTTTAAACGAGTAGCCATTTTATCCGTGCCGACCGCCGTATTGTCGATTATTTTGCTGTATTTTGACTTTTTACCGCTGTCTGTTGCAGTTTTCGGGCTTTTATTCGCAATTCTTTGTAACTTTTTTCTGCTTTTTCCGATAAGTTCCGAATTGCAGTTACTTCGCAACTATATTTATTCATTGGCTAACGGCGACATGCAATATCAAAATATCGTGCTTTCCGAAAAAGATACTAAAGATTTGGCCGATGCCCTTAAATCAATTCATCGTTTTTGGACTTCCAAAACCGCAACTCTTGAGGCGAAAGCTCTTTCCGATGCCGCCGTTTTTGATACCTTACCGGACCCGATTTTAATGCTTGACGGAGAAGGAA
>JAGDBT010000056.1 GCA_017958895.1 Alphaproteobacteria bacterium
AAACTGTCATTCGCCCCTGACTTTATCTTCCTCTAATTTTGCGGAAAGATATTTATCCAATTTAACTTCAATTTTTTCCGAAGCACTTGTCAACATTTTGCGCAACAAATTATCCGAAATTTCCTGTTCATCGCGATCAGCTGAAAACAATATAAAATGACTTTGCGTTTCTTTTATCGCATCAAAATCACTCACCAAACGAGTAGAGGTTTCCAATTCAACCTGCATCTCCATTTTGTGGTGAGTTTCATCAATTTCATAAACATCCGCTTTCAGCAATTTAGGATAAACAATATAGTCGGAAATACTGCGATCATCCGTAATATAAAAATAATCGCTGTGCGAAAACAGTCCCGACAGAAAATCTTTATAATGGTCTGTGGTTTCACCGTTCCAAAAAGTCATTTTATCAATGAATAAAAGTTTTTTATCTTCCAGGTTTTGAGCCTTAAAAGAAATATCGGCACTTGCCTGTTCGGCAATTGTGGCAACTTCTTCCTGCCCGATATTGCTGTTCTCATATTCCTGCACCAAAACATGGAGTTCATCCGGTGTAAGTTCCAAGTCACCGCTCAGTTTCACGCAAACCCGATCTCCGTCGGCAAGTGTAACTTCATGTTTAAGATTAAACAGATATTCATCAATAATTCTGTAAGCCACAATATCTAACGCATCCGCCTGTAACTTAGGATATTTTTGTTGAATAACCCCCGAGAGTTTGACTGCCGACAAAGCAGCTTTATCAACGGCACGATTCTCTGCCGTATTCTTATCATCTCCTCTTTGACGTTCGTCGCAAGCATTTGCTTCCAACGGCTTGGAAATAATTTCCGCCGTTTGTGCATATACGCTGCCTGTCGCGCCGATTAATGTCAAACCGGAACATAAAATATTTAAAGCAATTTTATTGCTTTTTACCACCAACTTCTGTCTCCCTCGGCCTGATGTATAATTTCGCTCCACTCACCTATTAAGTGTCCGTCTTTGCCTTTTAAGAACAAATCATATTTAATCGCCGGCACGGTTTTGGTTGCCGTATCATACCAATCGGCAGCTCCGTTCACAATATAATCGGCTTGTCCTTTTTTATTGACTATTTTAACATTTTCAATTTGAGCGAAACGTTTTTTAATAACTTCCGTACCTTTATCAATTCCACCCGGCAAATCCTTTGATTTTGCATCTGCCTTATCAATAAACACCGTCATTTTTCCGGCTTTTTTATAAAATTCTTCCGCTTCTGCCAACATGGAATTGATTGTACGATTAGCCGATATCACGTAAATTTCCGGTGCATCCGGAATTATGGTTTTCGGATCCCCGAGATAAACGAAGTTCGGATCATCATCACAACAAGGTCTCTTTATTTCTTCTCGCACGACTTCCGTAACTCTCGGTTTAAGTACGACAGGTTGTGATTGACATCCCTCTTGTTTTTCACACGACACGGAACAAGGCATGGAAGAAAGAACTTCCACCACAATCGGTTGCTCAACATCACTGACCTCTTGCTTACATTTTCCGCAAGCACATCCGGCGAGCAAAGCCGCCGCTCCGAATATAAGCATATTTTTCATCTTCAACTCCTTATATACTTTTTTTATCTTTATTGCACAATTTAATTTAAAAATACCTTAATATTTGAAAAATCTCTTGAATAATCATAAAAACATATTAGAATTCGATACAACAAAGGACTTTCAATATGCTTATTACTTTTTTAGCCATTCTTTGCCCCTTGCTGATTTTAATCAGACCCTTGCAGCGCAATCCTTTTTTTGTGTTGTATTTCGCGACGATGGCTCTGTCTGCCTATATCAGTGAAACCTATTATTTTCAACCGACTGTGTTTTCGCCGAAAGCGTTTATGTTTTTTGTTGTTTGTCACCTGATTTTGATAAATTCGGTAACCTTTATCGCTTACGGAGTTGATAAAAGAGCCGCCGTAAACGGACAATGGCGAGTTCCGGAAGCCAATCTGCACACTTTGGAATTTTTGGGTGGTTGGATTGGAGCTTTTATTGCCCAAAAGTTTTTTCATCATAAAAACAAAAAGAAAAGTTATCAGGTAATGTTTTGGCTGATGTTGTTTTTGCAAGGGACTGCCGTATACATTATTCTGAAGTATTTGCAATTAATCTAATGGAGAAGAAAATGCGTTACAGCTTTATATCATTATTACTTGCCGGAAGCATGATTGCCGGAACCGTGCAAGCCGAACCTTTATTGTTGCCTAGCAAAGGAAATTCCCTTTCCTTGAGCATTTATAATCAAAACTTGGCTTTGGTAAAAGACATTCGTACGGCCGCCGTCAAATCGGGAGAAAATGAAATAATCTTTGACGGAGTTGCTCAACAAATTGAAGCCGAAACCGCCATTATTTACGGCGAAGGTATTCGCGTTAAAGAGCAGAATTACAGCTACAACCTTATGTCTTACAATAATTTGATAGAGCAATACATCGGCAAAGAAGTTTCGGCCTTAAGAGTTAATCCGAAGAACGGCGAAAACATTATAGAAAATGCCACTCTTATCGGTTCGGCAAACGGTCAACCGATTTTGCGTTTCAAATATGGTATAGATTCTCAATTTTCCGGCAGAATAATCTTTCCGCAAATTCCGGCCGGCATGAGCAATAAACCGACTTTGGCGGCGAAAATAACCTCCGAGCAATCAGGCAATAAAAATCTCCATCTGGCATATTTAACCGAGGGTTTGAGTTGGAAAACCGATTATGTGGCCAATGTCAGAAATCGCGACAAACTTGATTTAACCGGTTGGGTAACCATTACCAACAACTCCGGTATTGATTATGAACAAGCCAAAATACAATTAATCGCCGGCAAGGTAAATGCGGCACGTCCGGTAATGGCTCGCGGCATGATGATGAAAGCCGCCGCTTTCAGTATGGATTTACAAAGTAACGGCGTTGATGAAATAACTCCGGAAAGCATAAACAGCTATGAGCTTTATACCCTTCCCAACATCACAACCATAAATGACAAACAAACCAAACAGCTTGCTCTGATAGAAAGAAACGGAGTTTCTTATGTCAAAGAATTTAATTTGCAAGCTCCTTTTTACTTTGGTAATTATGCCAGTCGGGAATTTGAAAAACATCATCCGAATATCACTTATGTCATTGAAAACACGGCCGCTGCCAATTTAGGAATTTCTTTACCTACCGGCATTATGCGTTTTTATGAAAATGACAGCAACGGCAATTTGCAATTTATCGGTTCCGCGCACATAAACAACACGGCCAAAGAAGATACTTTGCGTTTGAATTTGGGCGAGGCATTTAATATATCCGTCAGCGGCAAAATCAAACAGGTAAAAAGCAATGATATCAAGCACGAAAAAATATCAAAATGTCTGGTTACCAAAGTCGTAAAAACCTACGATGTTGAAATTACCGTAAACAATGCTGAAAATGAGAACAATGTAGTGGTTATCTCGCAAGACTTTCCGCAAGATTACAAAATCACTTCCGAGAGTGTTAAAAGTGAGCTGAAAAATGCCACCACTCGCAAATGGAAGGTCAAAGTTGCGCCGAACAGCAAGCAGACCTTAACCTATTCGGTAGATATTACCGAAAGCAGTAAAACCTGCGATTGATAACTTCCGAGCTTTTTGCACAATAAAGGAGACTTCGTATCTCCTTTATTTTTGTGTCATAAAATAAGATTTGTCATTTATATAGGAATTTATTTTCATATTTTTCTTATCTTTAGGCTTGACAAGAAAATTTTATAATGATAAGGTGATTTTTACATAAACAGCTAATTATTTGAAATTATCGGGACTATTTTGTCTTCTGATAAAGAATTGGTGTCGATAATAAATAAGAAATTAGTTATTTATTGATAAGAATTTTAAAATAAGGAGCAATGAAATGAGGAAAAACAATGAAGATATTTATCAAATGTTTCACGGCTTAAAGCCGGTAAAAAGAGATGATAAAAAACCGGGGCAAAGTGA
>JAGDBT010000057.1 GCA_017958895.1 Alphaproteobacteria bacterium
CTGAAGCTTTTTCAAATAATCCAGATTAAATGCCGCATCTTCAAAATCCGCATCTTCGGATAAAACCTGCTCGTATTTTGCCATAGCTTCTTCTATTTTACCGGCTTTTGCCAAGGCATTACCCTGATTATAAAGCGACACTTTATCATCGTATTGCGAGAAATTTTCATAAGCCTTTTCATAATCTCCGCTTTTATAAGCCGCAGATGCACGCCATTTGGCATCGGTAAATTTATCAGAAGCCGCCGAATAGTCGCCATTATTGAAATAACGCATAGCTTCCTGATTATTATTCAAAAACCAACCGGCATAACAATCGGAAGAAAATAACGCCAAAAGCAAAACAGCTATTAATCCGCGCCGAAAATAATAAAGCAACAGAAAAGCCGGAAGCCAGAACAAATAATACCCCATATCTTCCCAAACCGTTTGCATATTTTGACTGATTCTGGTTTCTTGAGCATAAACATCGTTTATTCTTGCTATCAATGGTGCCGGATTTTGCTTATAATCCAAATATATACCGTTGCCTTTTTCCGCTACCATACGCAATTTTTCATTCTTTATGCCGCTTACTTTTATGATATTTACATTAAACCCTTTTTCTTTCGCTAAATTTGCGCTTTCCAACGCTGTATCAAAACGTTCTCCGACATCGGCGGTTAAAACTATCAAATTGCCCTTTTCATATCCGGCTCCCGACATTCTTTCCACGGCAAGATCTATGGCTCTGTCAAGTCTGTCACCGTTTTCCGGCATAATATCATCAATAATTTCCGGCAACAGATTTTCCACCAGTCCCGTATCTTCCGTCAATGGTGTAAGCATAAACGGTTCACGACTATATACCATCAACCCGCTTTCCGTACTCTTAAATTCTTTTAACAAATCTTTGGCCAGATATTGCGCCCTGACAATACGGCTCGGCGAAACATCTTTAGTCCACATATCCGAAGAAAGGCTTATAATAAGCATAACCGGATTATCAACACTCAAAGCCGGATTTTGTCTTTTCACCCAAGTCGGGCCTGAAGCGGCTGTAATAATTAAAATTGTTATCAAGGCAACTAAAATTTTAGAGAATTTACCGCTTTTTTTGTTACCTTTAAGCAAAAGAAAAGCCAACAAGTGTTCATCGCACACCTTTGCCCACGAAGAATTAAAACTCTTCGCATTCATGGTTTTCCACGCATAAAACAGCGGCAAAATCAGAAGAACCAACAAATAAGGACGCATAAAATGAAAATTCTGAAGCCATTCCATCTCAAGCTCTCCTCATAAACAAAAACAACCCGCAAAACAACAGCAAACTTAACAATGCCGGATAATAGAATAAATCCTTCGTTTCACGAACAAATCTTCCCTGCTGTTCTTTGGCTTCCAAACGATTTATTTCAGCATATATTTTAAACAAAGAATCACTGTCTTTGGCCCTAAAATACGCTCCTTTAGTCACCTCGGCCAACTCTTTCAGACTTTTTTCATCAAGTTCCCCATTCACCGGCACCATGAATAATCCGCCCAAAAAAGATTCTTCTTCGCCACCGACGCCTATTGTATAGATTTTTACTTTTTCCTCGGCCGCCAACTTTATCGCTTGCGGAAACGAAATATTACCGTCATTATTTTCGCCGTCAGTAAGCAGAATAATAACTTTATCTCCGTTATCGGTGTCGCTTTGCGCCAGATTTTTCAAAGCCACTCCAATGGCATCGCCGATGGAAGTAGATGTTCCGGCCATACCGGCATCCATTGAATATAAAACTTCTTTAAGTGAATTCCGGTCATAAGTAAGCGGCACTTGCAGATATGCCCTGGTAGCAAATAATACCAGTCCGATTTTATCATCTGTGCGGGCATCTACAAAGTCTCCCACCACTTTTTTTACCATGGTCAACCGATCCAATATGTTGTTTTGATAGCGGAAATCCCTGGTCTTCATGGAATTGGATATATCAACCACCAACATAATCTCTCTTCCTTCGTGCTTAACTCTGAGCGGCTCACCCACAAATTGCGGACGAGCCATTGCTATAACGGCAAAAAACCAAATTAAAAAGAGAAAAAGCAACTTTAACCAACGTACCGCTTTTGCGGAAATCGTCAACAATGCCTTGCCTCTGGTGGCATTTTTAATTTTAATGATATCGCCGGTAAACGGTACTTTCAGAGCCTGTCCGTATGATTTAATTGCCGGCAACAAGAAGTAAACGACTACCGGTAGCAACAATAAAAGAAAAAACTTCGGATAGGCAAACTCAATCATAAATTTTCTCCTATCCATTCATAGCAAAAGAGCCATAAATCATCGACATCTTCCTTGGAGTAGTCCTTATTATCAGCCGGCAAAAACGGAGCGTTTTTCAATAAATCTCCGGCTTTTTCAGATAAGTTCGCTTTGGCTTTATGGCGCAAAAAAACAAGCCACTCATCGCCAAAACAAGAAACCGCTTCCGGATATTTACGCAAACAAATACGGCGAAGTATCTCTGAAATTTTGGCCGCTGTCGCAATATCATATTTTTGCTTTAAAGGTTTTAATAAATGGCGGGCATAAATTTTGGCACTGGCACGTTTCAAATGCCTTATAACAACAAATAGCAGATATACCGACAACAATAACAGCGGGATAAGCCACCACCCTACCGCCGGCGGAAAAAATGAAATTCCCTCTTCTGGTAAATGAATATCTCTTAAAAGCGGAAGATTATCCATGTTAACATCCCTTATAATTATTACCTCTTAAAAATGTAGTTTTTTTAACTTTCAATATCAAGTGAGGCAGTAACATATTTTATAATCAACGTTTAGCATATTTAGGTTTACGCGGCGGCGCTTTAACGGTTTTTATGTTTGAGTGTTTCTGTCTGGCTTTTTGAGCCGACACCAGCTGAGGTTGCACAACTTTGCCGGAATAAACCGGAGTTTTCTCATCTTTTATATCCTCGGCATTCTCCGGCTTTGCTTCTGACGTCTCTTGAACAGTTTTTTCTTCTGTTACAGGCGCTTCATTCTTGACTTCTTTTTGTTGCGGCTGTTCAACCTTTTCAATAACCTTTTCCGGTTTATTTTCTGTTTTCTCAGATTCACTCGGCTGTTTCTTAACTGTTTCCGCAACGGCGACGGTTGTCACTTTTTTCTCTTCTTTCGGCGCTTCTGCCACTTTCTGCTTTTTGATTTTCTCCGACATATTATCAATTTGTTTTACATTACGTTTAAACTCTGCCAATTGTGCACCCGTCAAATCATTTCCGGTTGCTACTTTGGCCTTTAACGGATTGATGCGTTGCCCTTTTCGTATAATTTCAAAGTGTAAGTGCGGTCCCGTAGAACGCCCCGTACTTCCGACATAACCTATAATCTGACCTTTTTTCAC
>JAGDBT010000058.1 GCA_017958895.1 Alphaproteobacteria bacterium
CAAAACCGGCAACAATTTATAAATCATCGGTTCTTTTACGCCGAGCAAATAAGCATGACGCATGGCACGACGCATAATGCGGCGCAAAACATAACCGCGTCCTTCATTAGACGGCAACACACCGTCGGCAATTAAAAAGCTTATGGATCGCAAGTGATCGGCAATAACATTGTGCGAAGACTGCAACGGTCCGTTCGGATCGGTATTGGCAATATCGGCAATAGCTTTAATGATATGTTGAAACATATCGGTTTCAAAATTGGAATGGACACCTTGCAAAATAGCGGCTATACGTTCCAAACCCATACCTGTATCAATGGAAGGTCGTTTAAGGTTTATGCGCGAACCGTCCGGTAAATCTTCAAATTGGTCAAAAACCAAATTCCAAATTTCAATAAAGCGATCACCTTCCGCTTCGGGTGTTCCCGGTAAACCGCCCCAAACTTCAGGGCCGTGGTCATAAAAAATTTCCGAACAAGGTCCGCAAGGTCCGGTATCGCCCATCTGCCAAAAATTATCTTTGGTGGCAATACGAATAATGCGGTCTTCCGGTAAGCCGGAAACTTTTTTCCAGATATCATGAGCTTCATCATCGGTATGATAAATGGTTACGGCCAATTTTTCTTTCGGAAAGCCGAATTCTTTGGTTAAAAGCTCCCAAGCATAATAAATGGCATAGTCTTTGAAATAATCTCCGAAAGAGAAATTACCGAGCATTTCAAAGAAAGTATGGTGACGAACATCATAACCGACGCTATCCAAATCGTTATGTTTACCTCCGGCTCGAACACTTTTTTGAGCGGTAGATGCTCGCGTATAATCACGAGTTTCATTACCGGCCAGAATATTTTTGAATTGTACCATTCCGGAGTTTGTAAACATCAAAGTCGGGTCATTATCCGGCACCAAAGATGACGAAGGGATAATTTTATGATCTTGTTTGGCAAAATAATCCAAAAAAGTTTTGCGGATGTCGTTCACACTGGTTGTCATTTTATATCCTTAAGTTTGAGCTTTAAATTTTTCTGTGCTAAAATATATCAAACTTAAAAAGATGTCTAGTGCTATTTAAAAATTTTTTAAAAAACGTAATAAGCGCCGTTTAATTCTACAACCACCCAATTAAGATATGTGGCAAACAACAACCAGAAAAGATAAGGCAATAAAAGGATTCCGGCAATTTTATCGGTTTTGTAAAAAAATTCTGCCATAACGACGGTTGAAAAGACCAAAAGCACCAAAATTATCAAACCGGCCAAAAAATAAGCGTTATAAAAGAAAACAATAGTCCACAGAACATGCAAAAACAGGTTAATCACAAAAGCTTGAGAGCAGTTTTTGAGCTGTAATTTTCTTTTTTGGGTATCGGGGTTCCGGTGATTTAAAATTCGGTCAAAAGCAAGAGCCAAAAGGGCATATAAAAAAATCCAAACAAACGGAAAAACAATATTCGGCGGTGTCAGAGCCGAAAGTTTGATATACGGATAAAAGTTTTTTAAGCCCGTTCGATTGAAATAACTGGAAAAACCGGCCGTAAGAAGCACCAAAAACAGACTGTAAAGAAAATTGTATAAAGGTTTTTTGAACATATTTTTCTCCTTGCCGGTTTAAATAATAACGACAAAAAAATTTTCAACAGTGAAAAAATATAATTGATTTTTGTCAAAAAAAGTGTATGATA
>JAGDBT010000001.1 GCA_017958895.1 Alphaproteobacteria bacterium
ACTTACATGCGTACCGATGCGGTTAACCTCTCAAAAGATGCCATAAATGCTTGTCGTGAGGCTATTAAAAAATATTTCGGAGATGCTTATCTGCCTAAAACCGCTAAGGAATATAAAAACAAAACCAAAAATGCGCAAGAAGCGCATGAAGCCATTCGCCCTTCCGATGTTTTGAACACTCCTAAAAAGATGGAAACAAAATTAGACAGCGATGCTCACAAACTTTATGAGTTAATTTGGAAACGCACCGTTGCTTGTCAAATGAATCCGGCAATTTTGGATAAGGTTGTCGTAGATGCTCAATCGGCTGATAAAAAAATCTTGTTGCGCGCAACCGGTCAGGTTATCAATTTTGACGGCTTTTTGAAGTTATATCAGGAAAGTCGTGATGATTCTGACGAATATGAAGATAATGTAATTTTACCGAATGTCGAAAGCGGTGAAGCCTTAACGAAAAGCGAAATAAAAGCTTTGCAACACTTTACCACCCCTCCTCCGCGTTTTACGGAAGCCAGCCTGGTTAAAAAACTTGAAGAACTCGGCATCGGTCGTCCGTCAACCTATGCCAGCATTATAGCGGTTTTGCAAGAGCGCAAATATGTTAAGGTCGAAAAATTACGTTTTATTCCGGAAGACCGCGGACGCATTGTGACCATTTTCCTGGAGAATTTCTTCAAGAAATATGTCGAGTATGATTTTACCGCTCAGTTGGAAGAATATCTCGACGATGTTTCCGCCGGCAATATGGAATGGAAAAAATTGCTCGGAGGCTTTTGGAATAAGTTTATCAAAACCGTTGATAGTGTACAACCTTTGCAGCTCAGCGAAGTAATAAACCGTATTGATGAAGCTTTATCCTCGCACCTGTTTCCGGAACGTGAAGACGGCTCCGATCCGCGCAGCTGCCCGCAATGTCATGAAGGACATTTAAGCATTAAGTTCGGCAAATATGGTGCCTTCATAGGTTGTTCAAATTATCCTCAATGCTCTTACACCAAACCTCTTACCGATACCAAAGAGGAAGAAAAAAATGACAGTGTTTCCGCTTTGCCGAAAACTGAAGATAAGCTGATGTGTCAGCACGATGGTATGAATGTTTATTTGAAAAAAGGTCCGTACGGTTATTATGTTCAGTTGGGTGAAGATGCCACCGCCACAACGGAAAAGCCGAAGCGCACAGCCTTACCTAAATTCGTTAAGCCGGAAGAACTCACTCCGGAGCAAGCTGAAATTTTGATTTCTTTGCCTCGGATATTGGAAAACGGCATAGAAGTTAACATCGGAAAGTTCGGGCAATATCTAAAACAAGGAACAAAATCACGTTCCTTAACCGGAAATGACAATATTTTCAACATTACGGCCGAAAGAGCCGAAGAATTGCTGAAAAATGTGTCAGCAAAGCCGGAACCGAAAGTTTTGGGCAAACATCCGCAAACCGGTGAAGAGATTGTTTTATCACGCGGAAAATATGGCATGTACTTAAAATGCGGTAAAAATAATTATGCAATTCCAAAGGGTTATGCCGCAACAGCATTAACGGAAGAAGAAGCAATCAAAATAGTTACCGCGAAAAAATAGTTTAAATTGTCGATAATTTTCTTGCAAAAACAATTTTATGCGTTTATACCTTTGAAAAAATAAAACAGATTTGAGGTTTTGAATGAGTAAAGAAGAACTTTTGGAACTGACCGGCGAAGTAATTGAAAAACTTCCGAATGCCATGTTTCGGGTAAAATTGGAAAATGGGGTAGAAATATTGGCACATACCGCCGGAAAAATGCGCAAATTCCGTATTCGCGTTATGGTCGGCGACAAAGTTGATATTGAGATGACGCCTTATGATTTGACTAAAGGGCGCATAACATTTCGCCACAAAGATTAATCTTTTCAAGCTACCGTCGGGTAGCTTTTTTAATGTAAATTTTTGATTGCTTCCAAAGCGGCTATTGCCCCGCATCCGGCCGCTATAACCGCCTGACGATAAGGATTACAGACATCTCCCGCGGCATACACACCGGGGATATCCGTGGCGGTACTATGCGATTTTGTGATGATATAACCGCTGTTATCCAGTTTCAAGTATTTACGAAACATTTCCGTATTCGGATGATGCCCGATGGAAACAAAGACACCCGACACTTCCAAAAACCTGACCTTATCGCTCTTCACATTACGAATTTTAACTCCCGTGACCTCTTCGGAATTTTCACTGCCGACGATTTCATCAACCACATTATTCCAAAATATGGTAATTTTGCGATTTTCAAAAATTCTTTTCTGCATAATCTGCTCGGCATTAAAGCAATGACGACGATGAATTAAATATACCTTTTCCACATAGTTGGTCAAATACAATGCCTGTTCCAATGCCGAATTTCCGCCGCCGACCACCGCCACTTCTTTACCTTTAAAAAAGAATCCGTCGCAGGTGGCGCAAGAAGAAACTCCATGACCGATGTATTTCTGTTCGCTGGCTAATCCCAACCATTTTACCGATGCACCGGTGGCAATTATTATGGCCTTAGAAATAAAAGAATTTCCCCCTATTGAACTGCATACGAAAGGACGATCATAAAAATCTACTTCGCTAATTTCGTCGTTGATAATTTTAACTCCCAAATTTAAGGCCTGTTGATGAATTTTTTCCATTAAATCATAACCGCTGATAGGTTCAACAAAACCGGGAAAGTTTTCCACCCAACTGGAGCGAATAAGCTGTCCGCCTCGTTGACTTCCTGAAACAATAAGAGAATTTACACCTGCTCGCGCGGCATAAATCCCCGCCGTATATCCTGCCGGACCGGACCCCATAATCAATAAGTCTGTTTTGTAT
>JAGDBT010000059.1 GCA_017958895.1 Alphaproteobacteria bacterium
TCAACATTCTTTTAACCATTATAAAACCTCACATACTTTGCCCTTTAAGGGCTCCTTTTGCACGCGGGATTTGATAAGCTGAAAATACAATACCGAAAAGAACGGACTTATGCCGTTTGTCTTTTTTTTGTTGTTTTCTCGGCCGTTTCTGCGCTTATTCTTCTTAATTATTAAAAAACGGCGGAGATGTTTATCATATCCCAAACTTCTGTTATCGCTTTTCCGTGCATTTTGCTCTTTATATATATATTCGTTTTCCCATTAAAAAACAAAATGCCCCCGATAATCTTTTCACAGCATAATGGATAAAAATAAAAAAACAATAAAAATTTTAATTAATCAAAAAAGGAATTTTAACCGATTGGTAATATGTAGAATTTATAATGCATTACCGTTACGAGAATAATGTATGGGATTCTGGTTTTTATGAAACTTTTGAAGCGGTTAAATATAGCTTTATGCGGAGCAATTGCCGGCTTCTTGCTGTTTACGCAATCGGCATTCTCGGCAGTCGGCATCAATAACATGCGTTTCGGTAATCAGACCGACGGCATGCGTATAGTCTTTGATATGGACAATACGATTAACTATCGGGTTTTCTTGCTTGACAGCCCTAAACGCATGGTCGTTGATTTGGACAATGCCGACATTGAACGTTTAATGACTAAAGTATCGAACAAGTTTATCAGCAAAGTCAGACTCGGCAAAATGTATGATGATGACAAGCGAGTGGTTTTTGAACTGGCACAACCGGTTACGGTTAAAAAAGCCTTTATAATTCCGGCCGCCGAAGGAACAAAAAACTGGCGGTTGGTGGTTGATTTGCAAACCTCTTCGGAAAATGATTTTGCCTCTAAAATCGGCAATAAATATATGTTTTCAAACAATAAAGATTTTTCACCTAAAGAGGCGGTTGTCGATTCGGCAGAAAAAATAGTTGCTTCTACTCCCGCTCCCGCACCTGCTCCTGCGCCAAAACCTGAAGACAAGACCATGGCTAAGATCAATCGTAAAAGAATCGTGGTTTTGGATCCCGGTCACGGCGGAAAAGATCCGGGAGCAATAGGAGCCTACGGGCGTACCTATGAAAAAAATGTTACCTTGGCAATGGGTAAAGAAATGAAGCAAATTTTGCAGAAAAAAGGATACATAGTTTATCTGACCCGCGAGAATGATGTTTTCATACCTTTACGTCAACGCATCAAAATTGCCCAGAAATATAAGGCGGATTTGTTTATGTCTTTGCACGCCGACAGTGCGCAAAATCGCAACGCTACCGGCTTATCGGTTTATACGCTTTCCGATGTGGCTTCCGATAAAGAAGCGGCGGCTTTGGCCGAACGTGAAAACAAAGCCGATATTATCGGCGGAGTGGACTTGGGAAATAACAGTAAAGAAGTCAACGATATTCTTATTTCACTTTCGCAAACCGATACTCGCAACAAATCCTCAAAATACGCTACTTATTTGGTGCGGGAAATGTCCAAAAACATCAAATTGGTAAAAAATACTCACAGGTTTGCCGGATTCGCTGTTTTAAAAGCACCTGATATTCCGTCTGCCCTTTTGGAAATGGGATACCTATCCAATCGCACAGAGGAAGCCAATCTTAAGAAATCAGATTATCGCCGCAAATTAGCTGAAGCGGCGGCAAGAGCCATAGACCTTTATTTCAAAGATCCGGAAATTGCTTCCAACTAGAAAAATCTGTTGCATTTTTGCTAAATTGTAATAGATTTTACCTATATAATGATTATTGATGTGAGTTTGTATGTTGAGACTTTTATCATATTGCGCCAGTTTGGCCCTATTTTTCCTGATAGTGTTAATAGCGGTTATAACCTATGGCGTTGCCAGGATAAATATTACCATTCCCGATTACAGTCAATTAGCGGATTATGAGCCGCCGGTAACCACCCGTTTTTTTGCCGGAGACGGACAGGTTATGATGGAATATGCCGCGGAAAAACGTTTATTCGTACCGGTTGAAAAAATTCCCGATTTGGTAAAAAATGCTTTTATCGCCGCCGAAGATAAACATTTTTATCAACATTCCGGACTTGACTATAAAGGCATTATCCGTGCGGTTCTCGGCAATCTGAAAAACATGGGTACGGGGAAACGTCCGGCAGGTGCTTCAACCATTACTCAACAAGTAGCCAAGAATTTTTTATTAAGTTCGGAACTCTCCTATACCCGCAAAATCAAAGAAGCCATTTTGGCGCGACGCATTAACAAAGCTTACAGCAAAGAACATGTTTTGGAACTGTACTTAAATGAAATTTATTTGGGTAACCGCGCCTATGGTGTGGCGGCGGCGGCATTAAATTATTTCGGAAAAGCCCTTGATGAGTTGAGTTTGGAA
>JAGDBT010000060.1 GCA_017958895.1 Alphaproteobacteria bacterium
ACTGGACTTTCCGGCATTGGTCGGCCCGGATATAACTACCTGAAAACCATCACGCAACCGTTCTTCGATATTATTGCCTTTTAAGTGGCTTTCAATTGCCTCTATGATTTTAAATACATCGTTTTCCAATTTAAAAACAGTGTCTTCAGGAATATCTTCCTCCGGAAAATCAATATAGGCCTCAACATGCGAAAGTGCAGAAACTAAACGATTTCGCCATTCTTCATAAAGCGAAAACAGTGTTCCATTCATCTGGCGTAACGCTGTTTTTTGCTGAATTTCGGTTTCGGCATCAATTAAGTCTGCCAGACCTTCCGCCGCCGTAAGATCCATTTTGCCGTTATAAAAGGCCCGGCGAGAGAATTCTCCCGGCTCGGCAATCCGAAAATCTTCCAGATTTGATAGGGCGTTCAGCAGCCCGCGAATAACCGCTTTTGAACCATGACAGTTAATCTCTACCGTATCTTCCCCGCTGAAAGAGTGCGGCCCCTTAAAAGCCGCAATCAGACAGTTATCCAATGTTTCACGTGAATCAAAATCAAAAACTTTACTATAATAAAAACGCCTAAATTCAAGAACTTGCACATCTATATCGGTCATTTTGGAAAGAAAATCAAAAGCCCTCGGGCCGCAAATTCTTAACACGGCCACCCCCGATTTTCCGAATACCGTTGATAAAGCATATATTGTTTTGTTATCCATTTTATTCCAATTTTACAAAATTAAAATTAAGCCGCTTTTTTTGACTCCTGAGAGCATTTTCGGTTTGTCGCGGGAGTTTTATCGTTTTTGCGAAAGTTTTGCTCTCAGGGCCCGTTTAATGACTTCTTATTTTTGACCTCGCTTTGGCAAATTCCGACACCATTTCACTGACCGGTTTCCCATGTGCCGAACTTGAAGGTTTCGTAAGTGAGTGAAACTTATCCAGTTCTTCACGCGGTATCCCCGGCAATCTGTCCACGGCGGAAATATCACTCGGGATTTTTCCTTTCATCTCTCTGCCGTTATTAACACAAGCCACATATAAAAGCAAGGCCTGTTTAGGGGATAGTGTATCAAGAAACTCTATTTTATTTTTCTCCGAGCCCGGAGCGTTTATGATTTTTACAAAATGGTCATATTCGGCATTTTGCGAAACACTGACCTGATTTTCGGCTTTATAACAAAACTTAACATCATTAACTGCAAAACCGTACGTTTCTTTATTTACGATGATTTCTTTATAACCATCTTCTTTCTTCCAATAACCGCGCAATTCTTCCCATCTGCCGCCGTCATCTTCTATGCGTCCGCCCTCGTAAAACGGTGCAACTTCCGTAAAAGTATCATCAAAGAGGCGAGAAATTTTCAAATCATCCACTTCGTTAACAAAAGACGAGGTTTCCACATTATCACGAACCAATCTTTTTGCCACTTCCAACAGCCGCGGATTTATATTCTTTTTAGTGATTTCTTTATCATATTCTTCGCGACGTTCAACCATACGTTTCTTCATCGGTTCAATCAAATCTTTTTGAACTTCGTCGGGAATTTTTACCTCGTAATCACCCTTTATTAATGAAGAAAGGTCAGAATATTCTTCTTTTCCGCTATCCGGATTGTAAATCTTAAAACGATAATATAAAGATCTTAACAAAAGATATTCTTTGCTGTCTGTATCTTCCGGACCGAATATTGCACCGCTATCCACAACATTCGTCACATTTTTAGCAAATTGCTTTACGGTCACATCATAAAATTTGCGGTGAGTTCTTTCAAAATCTTTCCACTTCATCTCCAGCAGTTGCGGCACATCACAAGCAAAACGTTTGCGCTGTTCATTATCCGGCAGCGAACGTAACTTATTCGCAATATCCATATTATCGCCGTCAAACATACTGAAATCGGCATAATCACCTTTCTTCAAATAGGCATTTACGCAGTCAAACATTTGCTCAATATAAGCACTGCGCTCATCTTCCACATTCAATTTATACAAATTTTCCACGGTTAATATTTTGGCACCTTTTTTCAGAGCGCGCCCGTTCAGAAATATGTGATTTTTTATATGCTTAAACTCATGCGCCAACAAAGCTTTTCGATGCTCCGAATTATATAAGCCGTCGCTGTAAAAATAAAAAAGATTGCGATCTTTGTCGTTTGTAATCGTTGCGGCATACGAAAGTGCGTCAAGACGAGGATTTGCTGCTTTTTCTTTTTCAAAACCGGCTATCATGCCTTGCAATTTTTTATAATCATCTTCCTCAAACCTGAAATGGTTGCGCACAAGTTCCATACGTTTTTCCGCATGAAAAACCGTTGCCAAGCGGGTTTTAAAATCTTTTACCTCATATTTTCCGGTGCTTTCGTTATAAAAAACATCATAAAATTCATCGATCGGCTCGATTTTAAAGCCGATATTTTTTACAACATCGGGAACATCCGAATCTGCCACCCGGTCATCAAAATGTATGGTATTTTCTTTTTTAACTTTGGCCGGATAATCATTATCCTTTAAGCCGTTACTGTAATCTTCCGGTTTTTTGAAATAATCGTAATAGGCTAATTCCGTACTCACAAAATCCGTATTTTTTTTATCGAATTCAACTCCTGCCGACTTAATCATCCCACTGTTGAAATCGGCATATTTTATATCTTTGCAAATATTTTCGCATTCTTTACAAAGTCTTATCTTCTCCGCAACATTTTTAAAAGTGATATTAAAAACAATAAGGCGATTATCCGCTGTTTTTACCAATAAAGATTCGCAAGTCATGTTGCCCTCCGGATGAATTTAGGTGCATTATACATCCTTTTTGACAAAAAATCAACAAATTTATTGTCGGTAATTAACATTTGTTTTTTGATTTTGCATTTCCACCTGATATGTCTTGTATTGCTCATCCATTTCACGACGGAAATTGCGCAATAAAGACTCATCTTTCGGAGCTCTTTCCAAGGCTTCAATCAGGCTGTTGCCGTTTCGGCCGTTCAACAAAGTCATCATTATGTTTCTTTCGGTATTATCAAGCACCATATATAAATTTATCAGCAGATTATTCAAAAACATATTACCGGCCAACGGCGGACGAGAGCCGAACTTTTCTTCCAAAAAGGCGGCAAATTTCTTGCGAACGGCTTCTTCCTCACGTTTTTTGCCCAGTTCTATTTCATTGTGCTTGAGTACTGCCTTATGCCACATATCGGCGCGACCTTTTTCGCTCAAACCTAAGGATTTGTAAGAACTTTTACGTTGTGCGGGATCTAAACATTCCGGTGTTTTTTCCGTTATGCCCTTATGAGATTGCAACGGACGTTTGAACAGTTCGCAAAAAGTATTATTTGCTTTCAAAAACGGACAATATTCCGGACATATCTTAAGTTTTTCTTCACCGCTCATTGTAGTTCCTTTGTTCCGATATTAACTCTCAAAGCTTAATATTTGATAAAAAGCTTTATTCCTCTTCACCGTTGATTTTAGAACGTTTGCGAGCAATAGGGTCCAATATTTTTTTACGCAAGCGCAATGATTTTGGTGTAACTTCCAGCAATTCATCGGCCTGAATATATGATAATGCTTGTTCCAAACTCATTTTACGCGGCGGAATCAAATCTATTGCTTCATCTTTGCCGGCTGCCCGAATATTGGTCAGTTGCTTTGATTTGGTCGGATTAACATCTATATCGTTATATTTGTTATGTTCGCCGATAATCATACCCACATAAACCGGGCTGTTGTGTTCAACAAACATCGGACCGCGATCCTGTAACTTCCAAAGAGAGTAGGCGATTGCCTGTCCGTCTTCGCTGGAAATCATAACCCCGTTACGATGATTTTCTATTTCACCCTTAAACGGCTCAAACCCGTAGAAAATACGGTTCATAACACCGGTACCTCGTGTATCGGTCAAAAATTCCGAGTGATAACCGATTAAACCGCGTGACGGAGCATGAAAAATCAAGCGAACCTTGTTGCCGACTTGCGAAGGAATCATATCGGTCATTTCGGCACGACGTTGTCCCAATTTTTCTACCACCGTACCGGAATATTCCTCATCCACATCAACCACAACTTCTTCTATCGGCTCCAGAAGTTCGCCGTTTTCACCGCGTTTCATAATCACCCGCGGACGTGAAATGGAAAGTTCAAAACCTTCGCGACGCATGGTTTCTATCAACACGCCGAGTTGCAACTCTCCGCGACCGGCAACTTCAAAACTGTCGGTATTTTCGGTGCGCGAAATTTTAAGAGCAATATTTCCTTCCGCTTCTTTTTCCAACCTCGCCCAAATTACTCGGGAAGTAACTTTATCGCCTTCGCGTCCCGCCAAAGGTGAATCATTAACCGAGAAAGTCATAACCAGAGTAGGGGGATCAATCGGTTGTGCGTGAATATAATCGCTTGCATTTACTTCAAGGGCGCAAATCGTATCGGCAACCGTGCCTTTAACCACCCCGGCCACCGCCACAATATCACCGGCATGTGCCTCGTTTAAAGCAACTCTGTCCAGACCTTTGTAGGCCATAATTTTGGTAATTTTCGTACGTTCAATTTCGCCGTCTTTGTTTATAACCTTTACCGTGTCATTCACTTTTACGCTGCCACTCTGAATTTTACCCGTCAAAATGCGTCCGACAAACTTATCGGCCTCCAAGGTGGTAGCCAACATTCTGAAAGGTTTATCCGGCTCGCATACCGGCTCGCTGACATAAGAAATTATCGTTTCAAATAAAGGGGTCAAATCCTTATGTTCATCGGCCAAATCACGTACCGCCCAACCGTTACGACCTGAAGCATAGAGAATAGGGAAATCCAGTTGCTCATCACTGGCGTTCAGGCTGACGAATAAGTCAAAAACTTCGTTTAACACTTCATCGGGACGGGCATCCGGCTTATCGGCCTTATTAATCACCACAATAGGTCTTAAACCAATTTTCAAGGCTTTTCCCAAAACAAATTTCGTTTGCGGCATCGGGCCCTCAGAGGCATCTACCAACAAAACCACTCCGTCAACCATTGATAAAATCCGCTCAACTTCACCTCCGAAATCAGCGTGTCCCGGTGTATCAACAATGTTTATATGTGTACCCTGCCAATCAACCGATGTACACTTAGATAAAATCGTAATTCCTCTTTCGCGTTCCAAATCATTACTGTCCATAACGCAATCAACAACCTTTTGATTGTCGCGAAAAGTTCCGCTTTGCCTCAGCAAACCGTCAACCAAAGTGGTTTTTCCGTGGTCAACGTGAGCTATAATGGCAATATTTCTCATACTCATTTCTTCAAATTCCCTAAAAAAAAGACTAAAAAGCCCCGTAAAAATTTGCCCTACAATAACGCAAATTTTTTAAATTTCAAGAATTTTTAAGCGGATTTTTTCAAGCTCAGCTGTAAAAAATATTTTCAATGCGTTTAATGTCGGAAGGAGCAACATATATCAGGATTTTATCCTCATTTTCCAAATGCAAATCCGCAAAATCGAACAGCAACTTATCGCCTCTGGAAATCAGCATAATCGCACTGTCTTCCGGAATATGCAAACTTTTCACGCTATGTCCCACGTGACTGCTGTCTTCTCCGAGTTTTATTTCCCAAATTTCGCCCATGTTCCGACCGATGGAATAAGCTTCACGAATACGTGCCCGACGCAAATATTTCAAAATTGCCGAAATGGTAATAACCGAGCGATCTATAATCACATTGTTACGAATATTCAGCCCCAAAACATTATAATCTTTGGAATTTACCAAAGACAATGTTTGCGTTTCACGGCTACGCGAGGCTATAAGAGAAATTAACAGGTTATCTTTATCGCGGTCCGTTACCGCCACGCTGACATCGGCCGTTCCCAAGCCGGCTTCCTGTTGAATTACCTCACTCATCATATCGCCGCAAACAATTCCCGCCACATTAAGTTTTTCCGCCAACTTTGTGGCTTTTTCCGCATCTTCTTCAACAATATTGCAACGCACGATGTTTTCATTGTTTTCCAACTGCTTAGCCAAGTAATAAGATATGGTATTAGCGCCGAAAATAATGATTTTTTCATAAGGATTATGGTCAACCCCGAACAATCTCATAATTTCCATGTTTTGTTCCGGAAAACAACCGACATAAATCAAATCGTTACGTTGTAAAAAAACTTCTTCTTCCGTCGGCAGAATGCGCCGATTACCGCGCATTATCATCACAATATGCGCCGAAAGTTCCGCCAATTTTTGATTTATGTGATTTAAGGAAAATTTCATAAACGGAACTTCGGTTTCTTTCTGCCGAAAAGCAAAAATATTAACTTGATTATTGGCAAACGGATAAACCACGGTACTGCCCGGAAAATCAAATAAATGGCGAATAAATTCCGCAATTTCGATATCCGGAGTAATCACCAAATCAATCGGCAGGCTTTTTTCGTTATACAGAGAATTCCACAACGGATTTAAGAAATATTGCGAATCAACACGCGCAATTTTTTTCGGCACATTAAACAGTGTAAAAGCCACTTGGCAGGCAATCATATTTATTTCGTCATTATCGGTAACCGCTATCAGCATATCCATATTCTTCATGCCGACACTTTCCTGCACATCAGGATGCGAAATCGAGCCCAAATACGGCTGAACATCATATTCTTTGGCTATTTCATTAAGTTTAGCCGCATCTTCATCAACCACCACAATATCGTTGTTGCCTCTGCTTAAATAACCCACGATGCTTTTTCCCACACCGGTTGCGCCACCGACCACGATTTTCATGACTCAATCTCCGTAAAATATTTTTCGATTACCTCTTCGGCCTCAGCCAAAGAATTTATTTTGTTGTATTGTTCTCTGAACTTTTTTGCCTCATACAAACTTTTCACATACCAACCGACATGCTTGCGCGAAATAGCCATTCCCGCCTTTTCGCCATAATAATCAGCCAACAAATGCAAATGTTTCAACAACATTTCTTTTATTTCCGCAACAGTCGGACTTGCTGTTTCCACACCATTTTGCAAAAAACAGTGCACCCGATTTAAAAGCCAGGGATTTCCCAACATGGCCCGACCTATCATAACTCCGTCAACGCCGCTTTGCAACATCATTTCTTTGGCTTTTTGCGGAGAATCTATCTCGCCGTTGCCGACCACCGGAATTTTCACGTTTTCCTTAACCTGTTTTATGATATCCCAATCCG
>JAGDBT010000061.1 GCA_017958895.1 Alphaproteobacteria bacterium
ACGATTCTTTTTTCAGCACTATGACGACGTGACATTATCTTATCTCCTATTTAGGTCTCTTAGCACCGTATAAAGAACGGCGTTGACGACGTTTAGACACACCCTGAGTATCAAGGGTACCACGAATGATATGATAACGAACACCTGGCAAGTCTTTTACACGGCCTCCTCTAATCAGCACCACTGAGTGTTCTTGAAGATTATGACCTTCACCAGGGATATAGCTGATTACTTCAAAGCCGTTTGTCAAACGAATACGTGCCACTTTACGCAAAGCTGAGTTTGGTTTATTCGGGGTTGTTGTATAAACCCTTGTACAAACACCACGCTTTTGTGGACAAGATTTCAAAGCCGGAACTTTGTTTCTCTTCACTTTTGGTGTTCGTGATTTACGAATTAACTGATTAATTGTAGGCATCACATTTTCCTTAAGTTATTAAATTTACACAAAACTAACGGCCAAATGTTTTTACACACTTGGTCTTAGTCGCTGCGGATAATAACATAAAAAAACATCGTGTCAACAACTTTTTAACAAGATATCGCGCAATCTCTCGTTTCCGATAAAAAAACATCCGTACCCGAACGATACGGATGTTTAACCTGATCTTAAAAAAATCAGAATTTGGTGCTCCACAAACCATGGATATTGCAATATTCATAGGCTTTAATAACTTCATCACCGTCAATAACGCAAAAATCGGCGGCCGGCTTATCACCCGGCTTTAAAATCTTTCGTTGATTACCGTTTTTCGTTTCCAGCGCAATCCATTGAATATAGTGCTTTTCTTCCATCGGATGTTCAATGCTGCCGACAGCCACATGCACATGATTGCCTTCCCGCGTAATCACCGGTAAATGTTTTTCGGTTGAAGCCTCAACCGTATTTTCAACGATTTTTTCCATTTTTTCGCCGCAGCAAACCACATCCACACCGGACGCATTGACATAAGCCACAATATTGCCGCAATGACGACATCTGTAAAATTCCATATTTCACTCCTTATCTTGTTAGCACAAATTATTATATGACGAAAATTCCAATTTTCAATCCGAAAATATATTTTAGAAAAATTGAAGAACTATTTTGGCGCATATCCCTTGCCGAGTTTTAACTTGGCAATAGTATCCGGATTTTCAGTCAAAAAGCGTTTTTTGGCCGGTGTATCGCAACTTTTCAGAACCGCCGGAATAGCAGAAAATTCCCGCATCATAGCATAAATTTCCTCCAAATTTTCCGCTGACGGATTGAGCAGAATATTGTCTCTGAAATCCGGAATGCGAATATAGAAATCTTCAGAAATATGTTGCTTGGAAACATCAACAGGTGTTGAGGTCTGATTTTTATTCTCTTTTTTCACACTGCGTTTCTTCATATCTTCCAACGCCATCACTTCCGGCGTATAAGGCCATATTTGAGGCGGCACAATCTGCGGATCGTCAAACGTAAATTGCAATTCTTTATACGGTACTCTCCGGGCGTTAAAATCCTGAATAAGCGTGGTTAAATCAACCCCCTTAAAAGTATAAACCTGCTTGACGGCCTCATTGAAAACTTCGGCATCCGTTTGCGCTGAAAGCGGCGATGAGGTAATGGACGGCAACTCATTAACCAATTTTTTATAGTTTTTATCGCGTTTGAAAGTATTATAGATGTGTTTGTAATAAGACGTCACAATATTCGGATTTTGTTTCAAATCTTCAACATCGACATCCTTAAACATGGTATTTAAGCGCGCCGCAATCAAAATATGTTGAAACAGAACATTTTGTTCATCAACACCCATTTGGTTCAACACCGGATAGCGCTTATAGATATTATCGACCGTTTCTTTTCCGCCCTCGCGCAAATCGGCAATATGACGAACATTTTCGGCCAGCTGAACTTTATAGTCATGCGGCATAATATCCGTATCCATATACTTTGCAAAATCCACACCGCCGATGGTAAACATTTTGTGTTTAATATACTCATAGTTACTCTTGCTGTTTTCCACCAGCCCGCGCCGCACGATAAAACGATCAACCATGCCGATGGTACGCGGCAAATAAATTTTATAAAACTTTTCCATCCACATATCGCGGACGCCGTTGGCCAAAAAATACCACTCTTTTTCCCGGTCAATCGGATTATTTGATGCCGGCTTAATCTGCCCTTTTTCAACGGCTTCGAAATAAAACTTCATATAGGTGTTTTTGTAATATTTAATCACGTCTTTTTTATTATTCGACGCCAAATATTCGAAACGTGCCGTTAAAATTGCCGCCAAATTGGCTGAAATTTCATCGTGCATACACAATTTAAAGTATTCGTCCGGCGATAAGTCATAAGAGGTGCGATATTTTAACAACGCGTTATGATAATGCCACCATTCGTGCACAAAATACGGCATCTGCATTCTGAAAGAATTGTTGCCTTCCATATAATAGCGGGTAATTTTGCCGCCGAGATACAACATCAAAGTGGACTGTGCCTTATAAATGGTATCGTTATGATACGCGGCAACGGCAATGGAATTTTTAACCGGCGGCAATGCCGGTACGGTATCCGTCGGCACTTCTTCCGGCGGTTTCTGATTATTTTCTTGCAAAATACTGCGATAAGCGCCGACACCGCCGATTAAACCGGCGCAAGCCAAAATTACCACCAATTTTTTCAAATCGGAAGTTTCTTTTTTCTTGGTCTTTAAGTTACCGTCTTGTTTTTGTGCGGCACTCTTATTGCGACCGAATTTGAACTTATGCGCCATTAACACCTCGAATTTCCGCTTTTCGTGTCCCTATTCTATGCCATTATTAGACAAAATACAAGTTCTTTTTACATACTTTTTTATGCACGATGGTGTATGGATACAAAAACAAACTTGCCATCACACACAAAACAAGCTATTCATAAAATATAAAACATGGGGGGAAATATGAAAAAAAGCGTTTTTTTAATATTTTTGGCTGCCATCGGCGTCATCGGCTATCACTTTTACAACAAACCGCAACAAAGTACTGCCCTGATCTTATACGGCAATGTTGATATCCGGCAGGTCAACTCGGCTTTTCGAGTGGCCGGCAGACTACAGGAAATGAATTTTGAAGAAGGCGATATTGTGCATAAAGGTGACGTGTTGGCCGTTTTGGATACCGAACCGCTGATTAACGCTCAAAATCAGGCCAAAGCAAAAGTAATGCAAGCCGCGGCCGCCGCCGATAATGCCGCCCGCATCAACAAACGCAAACAAACCCTATGCAAAAGTAATACCGTTTCGCAACAAGATTGCGACAATGCACAGGCACAGGCAGATATAGCCGAAGCGGATTTGGCTTATGCCGAAGCCAGCCTTGACGTGGCCGACACGGCGCTCAATGATGCCGCTTTAACCGCGCCGTCCGACGGTGTCATCTTAACGCGTATTGTCGAACCGGGAACGCTCCTTTCGGCCGGTGTTCCGGTTTATACCATCTCTCTGAACGATAAAATGTGGGTGCGCGCCTATATTAAAGAAACCGAACTCGGTAAAATTCAAATCGGCACCAAAATGCAAATTTATACCGACTCAACCGACAAAGTTTATCACGGTCATGTCGGCTTTATTTCTTCAACCGCCGAATTTACCCCGAAAAATATCGAAACCGCCAGCTTAAGAACCGATTTGGTTTACCGTCTGCGCATTGTCATTGATGATGCCGATGATTTTTTGAAACAAGGAATGCCGGTAACCGTCAAATTGGATGAATAATGGAAAATGTCATTGAAATTTCCCATCTCAGTAAAACATTCGGCAAACCGCCGATAACGGCAATTGACGACTTAAGCCTGTC
>JAGDBT010000062.1 GCA_017958895.1 Alphaproteobacteria bacterium
ACAATTTGAAACCATTGTAAAAAAGTATCCCAAAGATGTAACTTATCGCATTTTGGAAGTAATAACCGATTTTTACGTTCGCAGTGGCGACAAGCAAATGGCTCACCGCATTTCCAATCACTATAACGATAACGGTTTACTGTCTATTTTGCTCAAAGATATCGACCGCAAAATTGAAGCCGGCAACAAAAACTCCACACCGGTTATTAACACTCCTCAAAAAGGTTTGGCTGAGGCTTTGTTCAATATCGGCACCATGTTTCGCACTTCGCCGGGAGGCACGGAATTTGCTCAGATTTATATAGCTGCCTCCTCTTTCTTAAACCCTGATTATGAAGTTTCCAAAATTGCTCTGGCTAATATTTTGGAAGAGTTGAACCTGCTTAAAGAGGCCAATCATTATTACGAACAAATAGATCGCAATTCCGCTTCTTATTTTATTGCTCGGTTAAAGATGATTGAGAACTACAATAAATTAGAAGATTACCCGAAGGCTGAAAAACAGTTGCGTTTGCTTTTGCGTGATTATCCGGATAATACACAACTTTTAACCGATTTGGCTAATATCAACAGCACCCTCAAAAGAGATAAAGAGGCTATCAGTTTGTATAAAAAAGCCTTAAATTCCATGAAAACCGTCAAATCCGACGCTTGGCCGATTTTCTATGCTTTGGCAATTTCCTACAATCGTATAAATGAGCCGCAAAAGGCCGAAGAAAAATTGCAAAAGGCTTTGGAATTAAGCAATCGCGACGCCAATGTTCTTAATTATCTGGGTTATTCCTGGTTAGATAGAAACAAAAACATCTCAACGGCGGCGGAAATGATTTTGGAAGCCTACCAGAAACATCCTTACGACGGTCATATTCTTGACAGCTTGGGATGGCTTTATTACCGAATCGGAGATTACAAAAAAGCCGTGGCTTATTTAGAACAAGCTTCGGCCATAAATCCGGGGAATGCTATCATCAACGAACATTTGGGCGATGCTTATTGGTTCAGAGGCAGACGTAACGAAGCTGTTTTCCAATGGAAACACGCCTTAGACTTGAAAGAAGATGCCGATTTCATAAATCGTCCGGCCGTTACCAAAAAAATAGAAGAAGGAAAAGTCGAAAATATAATTCTGAAAATTGACAATCCGCAAATTTTGGAGGTTTTGGATTCATTAAATCCTTAATCGCTTGCCTTAAAAAACAAAAAAGCCACGCTTCGAAAGCGTGGTTTTTTTGTTTCATAATTCAGCTTTTTGCCTTGATGTGCGAAAAATTTTTGCCGACATTCTCACCGGTTAATTTTTCTTCCATGGCCGAAATGGCATTCCGGTACCTCTCAAAGGGCACTTTATCCCAAACGCCATCTTCCCTTTTGTTTTGCACATAAACCTTTACCTTAGGTGTTCCGTCCAGCATAGTGAATGTCTTTAACACAGTCCTTATCACTATATCAATTTTGCCGTTCACCAACTTCCCTTCCACAACAAAATATCCGGGATGAACGGGAATTATTGACTGCCGATTACCATTACTCGGTACCTGTACAGGTTTGAACACATAAGTCGCAATTGCTGCCTCTCCACCGGGCTTGCAAATGATGACAGCCCGCACCTCTTGGGGATGATATTCTTCCCAAAGGCAAACCAGACCTTTTTCTGTGGTCTTGGCTTCAAGATACTCGTACTTCATATGTATATATCAGTAATAGAATTTTCCTGTTACTTTATTACCGTTTTTATTTTTTGTCAATAACCTTATTTTCATTTCACAAAAAAAGGAGCTCGAAAGCTCCTTTTTCGTACGTTTTTGCAAATTATCAGGCGTTACCAAACGGATTAATATCCTTTTCGACTTCTTCAGCTTTGCGCAAGTCAAACCAATTAATCACCGGAACTGCCACATAAATTGAAGAATATGTGCCGATAACCACACCGATTGTAATAACAAAAGCAAAACTACGCAACGCCTCTCCGCCGAACACCAACAGAGAAATTGAAGCAAATAAAGTAGTTAAACTTGTCAGAATTGTACGAGAGAAAATATCGTTAATACTCTTGTTCAGCAAATCATACTGCGGCATTTTGCGATATTTTTGCAGATTTTCACGCACGCGGTCATAAGTAACAACCGTATCGTTTACCGAATAACCGGCCAAAGTCAAAATAGCGGCAATGGTCGTTAAGCTGAAATCCATATGAAAAATAGAGAGCAATCCCACGGTTATGAACAAATCGTGGAACAATCCCGCCAAAGCACCCACTGCAAAACGCCATTCAAATCTGAACCATATATACAAACTGATGGCCACACACGCGAATACCGAGGCCAATATACCCGAAAGTTTGAGTTCTTCGCCGACTTGCGGGCCGACCGATTCTACTCTTTCAAAAATAAAATCATTTCCCAAAATTTCTTTAATTTGATTTACGGCAATTCTTTGGCTTTCTTCATCGGCATTGTTGGCTTGAGCACGAATCATCAACTGTTCGTTATTATTTCCCACCGATTGCAAGGTGAGTTCATCCAACTTTAACGATGACAAATCAGCACGTACTTTTTCAACATCCACCGGTCCGTTTTTGCTACGCACGTCTATTACCGCACCGCCGGAAAAATCTATGCCGTAATTAAAACCTTTAATCGTGATACTCAATACCGATGCAACCATAAGCAGGCATGAAATAACATAAGCTATTTTGCGAGCCTTCAAGAAATCAATTTTGGTATCTTTCATTATCCAACTGAATATTTTCATTTTCTTTTTCCTTTATATTATAACGGCAATTTCGTCGGTTTGCACTTAGCCATCCATGCTTCAACCATTAAACGGCTTACTGTTACCGAAGTAAACATGGAAGTTAAAATACCGATTGTTAAGGTTACGGCAAAACCGCGTACCGGACCGCTACCGAAATAAAACAGCACGGCACCCGCCACCAATGTTGTCAAATTCGAGTCGACAATCGTGCGATACGCTTCCGTAAAGCCCACAGTTATGGCATCACGAATTGAACGACCGCGATTAACTTCCTCACGAATACGTTCAAAAATTAAAATATTTGCGTCAACCGCCATACCGATAGTCAAAATGATACCCGCAATACCCGGAAGTGTGAGTGTAGTACCTATAAAACTCATAATACCCAACATAATGGCAATATTGAGCAACAAGGTTATATCAACCATCAATCCGAACAGGCTGTAGGCCAAAATCATGAATATAACCACGGCAACAAAACCTACTATGGAAGCAACCACACCGGCATGAATGGAATCGGCACCCAAACCGGCACCTACCGTTCTCTCTTCCATAACTTCAAGCGGAGCAGGTAAAGCACCCGAACGCAAAAGCAAGGCCAAATCATTAGCACTCTTGGTTGTAAAGTTTCCGGTAATAACACCGCTGCCACCGGTTATTGCGCTTTGAATATTCGGAGCGGAAATTACTTCATTATCCAAAACGATGGCTAATCTTTCGCCGACATGTGCACTGGTGACTTCAGCAAATTTACGACCGCCGATAGTATTAAATCTGAAACCGACCACCGGCATACCGTCTTGAAAGGTAACACGAGCATCGGTCAAATCTTTACCGTCAACCACGGCCTTGCGGGTAACCACATATTGTTCGCCCTCCGAACCGTTCATAATGCGTGAAGCTTTGCCGATTTTTCCGCGTTTAGCCTGTGAAACCGAGGTGCTTTCATCAACCAAATGGAAAGACATTTTAGCGGTTTTACCCAAAAGAATTTTCACGCTTTCCGGATTTTGTACGCCCGGCAATTGCACCAAAACACGGTCCGTACCTTGTCCTTGCACAATCGGCTCTTTAGTTCCGAGTTCATCAATACGGCGACGAACAATACTTACCGATTGATCGATAATCCGATTTTTCATTTGAGTAATCGCCTGTGTGTTATAGGTGATAGTAATCAAGCCTTCGCCGTTTTCGTCTTCATTGACAACCAATCCTTCATCAAGCTTGCGAAAATATTCTTTAGCCTTATCGCGCGCTTTGTAATCGGCAATTTTAACCGTTACGGCATTTTTATCCGAATTCAAATCTTGATAACGAGCCTTATGTTCACGCAACGATTGACGAACGGAATCTTCCAAAGTTGCCATTTTATCGCGCATAACTTCGTCCATTTTAACTTGCAACAGCAAACTGGAGCCGCCCTGCAAATCCAAACCCAAATTAACCGGTTGCCACCACTTAGGCAAATTTTCCTTGTTTGGCAGAACGTTCGGCAAGGCATAAAAAATGCCCACCAAACAAACGGCTATTATAATTAAAATTTTTTGAAGCGATAATTTATACATTATAACCTTCCTTTATTTCTGTGATTTCTTTGCGGAAACTTTTTTATCAGCTTTTTCTACCGATTTTTTATCGTTAAACACTCCGCTTATAGACATACGGTCAATAACAATATTGACCTTATCGGCAACTTCCAAAGATATTTCATTACCGTCGATTTTGCTGACTTTACCGTGGATTCCACCGCTGGTGAGCACTTTATCGCCGACTTTCAACGCATTTACCATTTCAGAGTGTTCTCTGATTTTCTTTTGTTGCGGTCTTATCAAAAAGAAATAAAAAATCAACAATATCAGTGCCAACTGAACCAATGTTGCACTCAAACCTCCGGCCTGATTGGCCGTTTCCGCGGCAGCAAAAGCTTCACTTATAAACATTCTTTTCTCCTTTTACTAATGCTATTTAGGTATTTTTATACCAGTTTTGCAAGAGAAAAAACTAAAAATTCAAGTTATTAACCTTTTTTATTCTTTTACGGCAGATACGGACGCGGATTTACGGCTTTTTTGCCGGATCTGACTTCAAAGTGCAATTGCGGTATCGTAACACTTCCCGTGCTGCCTACCGTGGCTATTTTTTCGCCTCTTACCACTTTCTGCCCTTTTTTAACCAACAAAGTATCATTATGAGCATAAGCCGTTATCCAGCCGTCATGATGTTTCAGCAAAACCAAATTACCGAAACCTTTGAGTTCATTACCGGCATAAGCCACCGTTCCGGCATCGGCCGCTTTTACCGGTGTACCTAAATTAGCCTTGATATTTATGCCGTCATTTTTGCGACCGCTCCCCAAATTACCGAAACCGGAAATAATCTTACCGTTCACCGGCCACAAAAATTTTGTCTTTCTTTCCTTAGGCGGAACATAAGTTTCCGTTTTCTTTTGCGCCGTTACCGTTCCCGCGGAAGTGCCGGTTGCCTTAACCGTTGATACGTTTTGATTTTTATATGTTGTCTGCTGTGCGGATACCGAAGCCGGCAATAAAAGTTTTTGCCCTACCGACAAAGTATATGGTGTTCGCAACTTATTGACCTTGCTCAAGGTTGTTATATCAACATTATATTGTCGGGAAATACTGTATAAACTTTCGCCCTTTTTCACAATATGATATTTTTTTGCCGGCAACTTCAACTTTTGGCCGACACGCAGGGTATAGGGCGATGAGAGATGATTGGTATTTATCATCTCTTTAATCGGCACATTATATTTTCGCGACAAACTGTAAAGTGTATCACCTTTTCTGACCGTTATACTATCGTTGTTCCACCAGTTTGCACCGGTACAACCGACCAGAAAAAAAGCCATCAACCAGACGCTCAAAAAATTTTTCACACACTTCCTCATTGTGCCCTAAGCATACCCGTAATTTGTTTATTTTTAATTAAAACAACTTCAACAAAAAAGCAGAGTTTTTACCCTGCTTTTCCGTAATTAAATTTTGCACTGAATTTTATAGTTCCTGTGTTCTCGCTCTGATAGAGTCTCTTATTTTGTTTTTATTTTCTTCATTTGCCATCGATTTTAACGGCTTATCCAACGGATCTGCCAAAGTTTTATCCTTAGCTTTCCATGCTGCACGTTGATCATGTGTTTCTTTGCCCTGACCTTTAACGATTTCCGGCATTTCAACCCGTTCTTTCATATTGCCCAAACGTTCCTTAGCCACTTCTTTTACGGCACCTCTATATTCATCATATTGCTTCTTAGCCTCATCAATGGTCTTCATTTTCTGCTCGTCCTCTTGCAGAATTTTATACTCATCATATTCCGTCATCGGAACAAAAACCAATTCCATGTGCTCAGGTTTATATTTCATGATATCTCTAAACTTATCCTGTGCTCCGCGATATAAAATATCAAAAGAATCCTCTTTTATTCTCTTTTTAACCTCCGTCGATACTTTCTCGGCCTCTTTTGTTTTATGTTCTGCTCTGTCATATGTCAGAAAATCCAACATCGCACCGCTTGCAGAATCTTGAAACTCTTTTTTAATAGCGGAATCACCGGCCAAAGAATCCAACAGTTTGTTAAATTTTTCGATATTTTTATACAGCGACTTGCGGCGATTTTCTTCTTTTTCCTTACCGAATAACGGCAATCTGCCTTCTGAAGGAGTACCTAGTGCCCGGTGTTGGCCGTTGATAACCTCGGCAATAATTTTTTCCACGTTTTCTTTGCTTAAAAATTCTTCTCTGTCTCGCGGTCTGCCACCTTTTGTAGTGACAACTATGGCTCCATAAGCTTCCTGTAAATCAGATATAAATTTGAAGGCTCTCTTCTTCATTTCCGCATCTTTCATACAGGCTCTGTCAACCGCGTCAACAGCTCCCTGATATTCGAGTCTTTTCAGCATTTTTGCCTTTTCGGCGGTATAAAGACTTTCCCATTCGTATGTTATTTTCCAAGCCTCATGCGAGACCTCTGCGCCTTCCTTTCCGCTCCAAGCAGTTTCAAATGCCTCAAGAGCCTCTTTTCTGGCTTTTTCTTCCGGATGCAACAAGTCCAATTTTGCATTAAATTCCGCCAACCATAACATATAATCGCATTCTTTAGGGGTCAGAGCCTTAAACATATCTCCTTTGAATGCTTCCAGCAACTCCTCCGGCTTTTTCGGAACCTTGCGATTGATTATAAACAATGATCTTTCATGTCTTTTTCTGACATCATTATCCATACCGTCAAACACCGCATATTTTGCCCACTCATCATAATCATTTTTAGCGGCTTTTTCTAAATCTTCGGGAGTTATCAGTCTGGCAAAATAACCATTACGGTCATTTGATAACACATGGCCCAAAGCTTGAGGAGACAGTTCCGATGCATGACCGGCCATAATGTCGGTTTCCGCTGTTTTTATGTACAAATTGCGCCATACAGCGTACAAATAATAAAAATCTTTCATTCCGTAACCGCCATTATTTTCGGATGATAGGTCATGTAATATTTCACACAGTTGCTCGTTACAATGCTTTACTCTGCCGTAACTTTCTTTATCAAAAGCCGACTTTCCCACTAAACTCAACACTACTTTGCTAAATTTTTCAATTTCCTCAGAGCCTGTGTCTGCCAATTTATGTCCTTTATTCTCATCTATCATTACATCCCTTGCTTCCTTTGATAAATATCCTTCCGGATGAGAAAGCATTTTCATGATTTTTTCTTTATCAAAGTCTTTTTCCTGGAAATACTTGAGCCAATATTGCCCATAACATTCCATTATGGCTATTTTTCTTTCTTCTTTACTTAAAGATTCGCAACTGAGCAAAATTCCTCTGCTCAAAATCCTGTGCATATTATTATTGCCGTTAATATTTTCTCGGGAATTTTTTTCCGAACCGTTTTCTTTTTTATAAAGTGCAAACAATTTGCCCAAATCATCTCGCTCTTCTTTAGACAGTTGGGCAGATGCCGGTCTTTCAATATCAGGCACATACCAATATTGCAAAACTTTCAAATTTTCATTGAGCGGACGATTAACAATAAGTTCTTGACAAACATCTCTTAAACCGTTGTTTGCTAAACTCTCCATGGCCGGTAACGATACATCGGGCACCATATCTAATTGCATAAACTCATCAAGGCGGAGGAGCTTAGCAAGTTCTTTAATTTTTGCTTCTTTTTTCTTCGGCTCTTTTGCTGAAACGGATTCGTTGTAAATTGCCTGACATTTTTCCAAATTATTCTTACTTTTGGTCAGAATGTCCTTAACCATCATTGCATAAATAACTTTTTTTTGTTCCAAGGTAAGATTTTCGCAAGAAGCAAATTCGGAATAAGCTAAACCGGCGGATATAACGACATCTTTTAACTCCGGTAATTTACCATCTTTTCCGCTAAGCCATTTTTTAAACTCACTCAAATTTTCTTTGGTGATTTCTTTTGCCGTAAACTCCGTCATGCCCGCCTCCATCCGTATTGTTTGATTTTACATTATTTTTGCGTTTTTGTCAATCTCCAACTAAAAAACCGACTTGATTTTTTGTGCCGAATTGCTATTATGCGGCAGATTTATGAGAATTTGAGATGGCAGAAAAACCGGAAATTGAAGATTTTAGCGGAGATAAATATAAGTACGGCTTTGTAACAGACATTCAAGCCGATAGTGCCCCTTTGGGCTTAAATGAAGATATTATCCGTCTTATTTCCGCCAAGAAAAATGAGCCGGAATGGTTGTTGGAAAAGCGACTTAAAGCTTATAGACATTGGCTAACCATACGCGAACCTCATTGGGCAAAATTACATTATGACAGCGTGGATTTTCAGGCTTTGCGTTATTATTCCGCTCCGGTGCAAAAAGTTCGTCCGAAAAGTTTGGCCGAAGTAGATAAAAGTTTGCTTGAAACCTATGACAAGCTCGGTATTCCGCTGAAAGAACAGGAAGCTTTGGCCGGTGTGGTGGCGGTTGATGCGGTTTTTGACAGTGTGTCCGTTGCCACAACTTATCGCAACAAATTGGCCGAACAAGGCATTATTTTTTGTTCGATTTCCGAAGCCGTTCAAAATCATCCCGACTTGGTACAAAAATATTTGGGCTCGGTTGTTCCTTATACGGACAACTTTTATGCCTGCTTAAATTCTGCCGTATTTACCGACGGTTCGTTTGTTTATATTCCGAAAGGCGTAAAATCGCCGATGGAACTTTCAACCTATTTCCGTATAAATGCCAAGAATACCGGACAATTTGAACGCACTCTGATTATTGCCGAAGACGACAGTTATGTTTCTTATTTGGAAGGCTGTACTGCGCCGCAACGCGATGAAAATCAGCTGCATGCCGCCATTGTGGAAATTGTGGTAATGAACAATGCCGAGGTCAAATATTCCACCGTACAAAACTGGTATCCGGGCGATAAAGACGGCAAGGGCGGGGTTTATAATTTTGTAACCAAACGCGCCGCCTGTCGCGGAAACAATTCCAAAATTTCGTGGACACAGGTTGAAACCGGCTCGGCCATCACCTGGAAATATCCGTCTTGTGTTTTGCAAGGTGATAATTCCGTGGGTGAATTTTATTCGGTGGCTATCACCAACAACAAACAGCAAGCCGATACCGGCACCAAAATGCTACACTTGGGAAAAAATACCCGCTCGAAAATTATTTCCAAAGGCATTTCCGCCGGTCACTCCAACCAAACCTATCGCGGTTTGGTGGCTGTGGCTAAAGGTGCCGACAATGCCCGCAATTATTCTCAATGCGACAGTTTATTGATCGGCTCTAAATGCGGTTCGCACACCGTGCCCTACATCAGCAACCATAATAAAACCGCCGTTTTGGAACATGAAGCTACCACTTCAAAAATCAGTGATGAACAACTTTATTATTGTTTGCAACGCGGAATTTCCGCCGAAGAAGCCGTCGGTCTGATTGTCAACGGTTTCTGTAAAGAAGTTATGCAAAATCTGCCGATGGAATTTGCCATAGAAGCGGCAAAACTCATCAATATCAGCTTGGAAGGAAGTGTCGGATGAACGATATAAATGAAGCCAAATTATATGAAAGAGCCGTTCGTGTTTGGGGCAAAGAGCCGCAAATGTTGCAAGTTATTGAAGAAATGAGCGAACTGACCAAAGAAATTCTCAAAAATGTTAATCGCAAAAAAGATAATATTGCCGAAATCATTGAGGAAGCGGCTGATGTGGAAATTATGCTCGGACAACTTAAATGTTGTTACAAGATAGAAAAGCAGGTCGCCGATTATAAAGCGGAAAAATTAAAAACCATTGTCAAACGTTTGGACGAGTGGGAAAAAAAGGAAAAATAAATGGCTGAGAATCTTTTGCAAATCTCCGACCTCTATGCCGGAGTCGTTGAAAATAAAAAAGAAATTATAAAAGGTCTTAACCTTAATATAAACCGCGGAGAAATTCATGTTATCATGGGTCCGAACGGTGCGGGAAAATCTACACTTTCTTATGTTTTGACCGGCAGACCGGATTATGAAGTAACTTCCGGCAGTGTAACCTTTAAAAATAAAGATTTATTGCAAATGGCTCCTGAAGAACGCGCTTCCGAGGGCATATTTTTAAGCATGCAATATCCGATTGCCATTCCGGGCATCAGCGTAACCAATTTTTTGAAACATGCCGTAAATGCTCAACGCAAATATAAAGGCTTGCCGGAACTTGATGCCGCCGCTTTTTTGAAACTTTTGCGCACCGCCGCTACGGAGTTTGATATAAGTTCCGAAATGCTGAAACGTGAAATTAATGTCGGCTTTTCCGGCGGTGAAAAAAAACGTTTGGAAATTTTGCAAATGGCTATGTTGCAACCTTGTCTGACTATTTTGGATGAAGCGGATTCCGGCTTGGATATTGATGCCTTAAAAATCGTTGCTCAGGGCGTTAATAACTGGCACAACAAGGATAATTCTTTGCTCATCATTACGCACCATTCGGATTTGCTTAATTACATTCAGCCTGATTTCGTACATATTTATGCCGACGGACATATCATAAAATCCGGCGATAAAAATTTGGCCGCCGAACTGGAAGAACAGGGTTATAAAAATTATTTGGAAGCCGAAAAATGCTAAACTTACCGGAAATTCCCCTGTGGGGAGATGACATACCGTGGTTAAGCGGTCTCAGAGAAAAGGGACGCGCCCTGTTTGAGCGAATCGGTATGCCGAATTCCAAAACCGAGGGTTGGCAGAAAACTATATTACCGGCAGATTTACCGAATATCAAAACCGATAACACGGAACACCGCTGTGACGGTAACTGCCACCAACGGGAAGATTTGCCTTTTGACGCCTATCAAATAAATTTTTGCAACGGCAAATTGGTCAGCGAACATTTTGATTTTCAACAAGGCTTGCTGGTAAAACCTTTGGTTGAAGCAATTTTTGACGGAGACGCCAAAGCTTATCTGAATAAATCTTTTGAGATGGAAAATTTTCCGTTTGCCGCACTCAACACCGCCTTTATTGAACAGGGGTTGTTTATTCTGGTTGAACGCGGCACAAAAATTGAAAAACCGCTCTATATTCATTATCACAATCATTCCGAAAATTCTCATTCCTCTCATATTCGCAACCTGATTGTTTTGGAAAGGCAGGCTGAGCTTGAAATTTGTGAATATTTTGACGGAGAGCCAAAAGATTATGTATTCAATAATCTTGTCAATGAAATATTTATCGGCACGGAAGCTGTTTTAAAACATTATAAACATCAAAAAGAAGCTTTCTTGACTTATCATATTTCTCTGAACTCAGTTCAGATAAAGTCTCAAGGAAGTTATGTGGCTTTTTGTGCCCAAAATCAATGTCTCACATCTCGTCACGAGAGTTTTGTTAAACTTCTGCAAGAAGGAGCTTCAGCCGAAATAAACGGCTGTTACCGTCTGGATGCAAACAGCAATTTAATGCAACTCACAAAGAGCGGCATCTGTGATACAACCACCAATATTCGCCATTTGGCTTCACACACTTATTCAAATCAATTGGTAAAAGGAGTTGCGCAAAGTGCCGGCACTGCCGTTTTTCAAGGACAGATTCATATTGCCCCCGATGCTCAACAGTGCGAGGGTTATCAATTGCATAGAGCTTTGCTTTTAACCGATGAGGCTGAGATTTATTGCAAGCCGGAACTGGAAATTTTTGCCGATGATGTAAAATGTTCGCACGGGGCAGCCAGCGGTGATTTGGATCAACAACAACTTTTTTATATGCAGTCTCGCGGCATTGAATTGGAACAAGCGCAAAAATTGCTGATAGAGGCTTATCTTGATGAAGTTTTTGCTAAAATTAAAAATCCGCAAATTGCCGAATGGCTGAAACAAAATTTTTAATTTTTCTGTCGCTCATAACGATTTAAAATTCTATATAAGGCCGGACGCATATGTTTGCCTTGCCAAATTCCTCTTTTCTTTTGTTTGGCTTCTTCTTCGGCTTTTGCATATTTTTCGCTGTGATAGCTTTCAGCCCAACCGTTTAAAACCATATATTCGTTCAAACAAATTTCCCCGACATAACATTCGCAGATTTCGCGATTGTATTTATCCGGTTCGGCCAAACAAACACAATTCGGTATTTTGTCACCGATAGTTTCGCGCAAAAACTCCCATGATTGCTGACCGCAAAAATATTCTTCACCGCGCGAATTTATACAGACTTGCATAAATTCCGGCGCATCTATACCGTCAAGCCGAATCCGCCGATTACCTATCTCCAGCGAATCGCCGTCTGCCACTCTGAACGTTTCCGCAACGGCCGAGGCAATAAAAATCATAGAAAACAGCCCGAAAATCGCTATATTTTTTAACATTTCAACTCCTTCAAGCAATTTAGCACCTAAAAATTTTTTCGCAATCATTATTTTATTTACTTTTCGTTCATATAATCCTGTTATTGTGGCATACAGAACTATAGTCTAATTTAAAAATAAGGTACCGAAATGTTAAAGAAATTAGGATTACTTTCCCTTGTTTGTTTGGTGGCCGTAAACAGCCCTAAAGCAAACGCTCAAGCAACTCCCGCGGAAACGCAAACTCCTCAGGCGCAACAGCAAAATCAGGTAGTTCGCCCGCGTTTGAAAATGCCGAATTCCATAATTGTATGCCGTGCCAAACAGTGCGCCCCGGCCAAATTATCCATGGCAAAAGAATATATTTATAACACTCTTCTGCATATGTTTGACAGCAACGCTCGGCAAAAAGCCTTGGTTTGTGCCGGCAATCACAACACTCATGCTTGCACGGAAGAGTTTGTTTCCATACCGATTACGGTAGGAGTTACACCGGCTTATTTATACATTGACGATGTTAAAATCGCCGATATTTCCATAAGCCAGCAAAACACTATGGCTCTCAATTTGTTGCTGAATTGGGGAATTTCCTATAACGGACAAACTCCGGTTTGCCGTCCGAGCAAAACCTTGCTTTATGTTAAGAACATTGACAATGTGATTATGGAAGATAACGGTTATACTTGCAAAATGACCACCATAGGTTCAACAACCGTTTCCACCATGTTTGCCATAGATTATATTGATTTAGACTTCGGATACATCGGCGGATATTACTCAATCGGTCTTTCCGGACCGGCCTTCGGCGGTGCGTCGGGTTATATGATTATCCGTCTTCCTAATGAAATTTCGGTTGAAGCCGCTGATTTTCAGGTTGTACCGGAAAAAGACAATCCTGACGAAGAAACCGTAGTAGAGAGAGTTTTCTCCGAAACCAAAATCAACAATGAAACCATAGAACTGATGCCGGAAGAACAACAACCTGAAGCACCGGCACAAATGCCGCAAAATCCGGCCTTAAATCCGACACAAAGTGCTGTTGCACCGGCAAATCCGACATTTAATCAGCAACCTGATTTTAAGCCTTTTGTGCCTGCTAATCAGCAACCGGCTTTCAATCCGCAATCTAATTTTAAGCCGGCGCCGACAAATCCGCAACCGGCATTCAATCCGCAACCGGCCGTACCGGCTATGCCTACTTCGGCACCGCAAAGCGGACAATATCTCTATGATGCCAACCTCGGACAATATGTACCTTTGCAGGTTCAAAATACGCCTCAACAGCAAAACCCGCAATATATCCCGGTACCTAATCCGTTCCAAGTTCCGGCTCCGAGCGTACAACCGCTCACCCCGGTTCAGCAGAATTATGTTCCGACCGTTGCGCCGAGCACACAAGAAATAACTCTTGCGCCGGCTTATAATCAACCGGTCTATGCCGCTCCGGCCATGGCTCCTCAAGCGCCTTATGCGCAAGGAGTTCCGCAAAACCCTCAGGCACAGGCTTTCGGTCAATACATCTACGATTCGTTTACCGGACAATATATTCCGATGCAAACGCAGTATCAATTTAATCCGGCCACCGGCACTTATGTTCCGGTTGCAGCTATGCCTCAGGCTCAAGCTCCGGCAAAAGACAATCGCAAGGCTGCTCCGAATGTTGATACCATAATCAAATACAATCATCCGGCGCGTCAATATGAAGAAGCCAAAGCGGCAGCCGCGGCTGAGGCCGAACGGGTTAAAAAAGAGACAAACCGCCAAAAGAAAGAAGCCAAACGGCGTCAAAAAATGGAAGAACAAGCCGTAGACTTCGGCGGAGTCAAAGTTTTCCCGATTCCGAGTTCAAATTTAGACAAATCTAAAAAAGAACCGGAAGATAAGAACACTTTGAGCGATTATTTAGGCAAAACGGAAAGCCGCAGATTTCAATAAACAAAGGGTTTTTCGTAAAAAATTGAAACGCCGATGACCTGTCGGCGTTTTTTTGTATAATTTCTCTTGCAAAAATGTAAAAAATATGTTAATGTAGTTTGAAATGTCTACAAATTATGCATATTTTTATGAGAAGATCTAAAAAATAGAGAATCTCACAGGTTTTTTGTGGACTTACTAAGTTTTTTATTCACACGGCTTCGCTATGCGATGTTTCGTTACGATATATTTCACAAGTAATCACAAAAATTAAATAACAAACAAAACCAACAACTATGGGAAAAAAGAAGTTTTTAGCTTTGGCCACTTGCATCGCAATTCTCGCGGTGGCCGGTTCATGTGATCAGGACAACTTGCAGTTGTCAAGTTTGCAACAGCAGAACGACACCATTCCGGTGATCGGGGAAGTTGTTGCTCTAACGGATTTGTCTCACAACTGGGATACTCTGACCGACAGGTCAAACCCGGTTGACACAATGACAGCCGAGCTTATAATCTCCAATAAACAGGAGATTTTACTCGAAAAGACTGTCAATCCTACGTTTGCAGCCAAGGGTTTGCTAAGTAAGAAAAACTATGCCATTACCAAGGAGCAGCTTGATATTAAACCGACCTCCAGCCGTATTCGTCGTCATGTTATTGACAACGGCGGTGATGAGAGAGTTGAAAAGGACACTGTCTTTTTCAATTTTCCGGATGGTCAGGTATTCTCCATTCCGGTGGAGATTACCAAGCCGCTTGTGACCGTAGGCAGTCGTGATTTTGAATTCGGCACCATGACATTAGCCGGAGCAGAATTTGTCTCTCTGACAAATCAGCAACTCGGCACCAAGGCCTCTGTTATAACCACCAACTACAACACCACCTATAAGGCAATGTTGGAAGTTAGTGAAGTTAACGTGGTTAATCCGCAAACTTTTAACGTTCCTGTTGAGGTATCAACCGGTCGTCACATCATCACTAATAATGATGTTGTGAAGGTTTATGCCGACAACAAGGTTCGTCAGGGTTTGACAACCACTACCGAGCGCTGTGCTTTTGACCTCATTACTGTTTATCTGAACGGTGATACCATTACCGAGACCAAGGAGATTATTCTTAATCACCTTTTTAAAGGCATCAACCCCTATGACAAAGATGTTACATCTTTTGGTTATTCCT